>JBOFDB010000613.1:0-1278 GCA_051646545.1 Sphingomonas sp. | reverse complement strand
CACGCGCACCCTTTCTTGCGCCGGTGAAATCCCCATAAAGGAGGCCATGTCGCAGCGGGTCCGCGTCGTTATCCTCAATTCGGCGGTGGGGCCGTTCGATTATCGCGTGCCGCATGGCATGGCGGTCGAGCCGGGATCGATCGTCGTCGCGCCACTTGGCCCGCGCCAGCTGATCGGGGTGGTGTGGGAAGAAGAGCATATGCCCTCCCCCGGCGAGGTGGGCGACAATCGCCTGCGCAATCTGCTAGGCGTGCTCGACGCGCCGCCTTTGCCCCCGGCCCTGCGCCGCCTGATCGAATGGACCGCGCGCTATTATCTCGCCCCGCCTGCTGCGGTGGTGCGGATGGCGCTGGCGTCGATCTCGGCGCTGGAAGGCGCGCGAACGGTAACCGAATATCGCCCGACTGGCGAGGTGCCGACGCGGCTGACTCCGCAACGAGCGCAGGCGCTGGCGCGGTTGGGCGACCGGCAGGGGCTGGTGCGCGAGCTGGCGCTGGCGGCCGGCGTATCGGACGCGGTGATCCGCGGGCTGGTAAAGACCGGCGTGCTGGAAGCGATTGAAGTGGCGATCGACAGCCCCTTCCCCCGCCCCGATCCCGCGCACGCCCCGCCCCGGCTGTCCGCCGATCAGCGCGCCGCGGCCGAGGCGTTGGTGGAGGCGGTGACGGCGCACCAATTCCGCCCCGTGCTGCTCGACGGCGTCACCGGATCGGGCAAGACCGAGGTTTATTTCGAAGCCATCGCCGCCGCGATTCGCAACGGTCGCCAGTCCTTGGTGCTGCTTCCCGAAATTGCCCTGACCGAGCCGTTTCTGAAGCGCTTTGCCGATCGCTTTGGCTGCGCCCCTGTGGCCTGGCATTCGGACCTGCGCCAGTCGCAGCGCCGCCGCGCGTGGCGCGCAATCGCGAGCGGCGAGGCGCTGGTGACGGTGGGCGCGCGATCCGCCCTGTTCCTGCCCTATGCGCGGCTTGGCCTGATCGTGGTCGACGAGGCGCATGAGACAAGCTTCAAACAGGAAGACGGCGTCCATTATCATGCGCGCGACGTGGCGGTGATGCGCGGCAAGTTTGAGGAGGTGCCGGTGGTGCTCGCCTCGGCCACCCCGGCGATCGAAACGCGGCACCAAGTCGCGCTGGGGCGTTATGCCGAGCTCAAGCTGCCCGGCCGTTATGGCGCGGCAGAACTGCCCGCCATCGAGGCGATCGACCTGATCGCCGAACCGCCCGAACGCGGCCGCTGGATCGCCCCGAAGCTGGTCGCCGCGATCGATGAGGCGCT
>JBOFDB010000486.1:0-5039 GCA_051646545.1 Sphingomonas sp. | reverse complement strand
GGCGCATTCGGGCGTGGAGCTGGAGTGGGAAATTCAGCGTGTGGGGGTGGTGAGGTGAGCGGGATCGATCAAATCCTCCCCGTTTACGGGGAGGTGGCGCGCGCAGCGCGACGGAGGGGGCTATCCCATCCGGCATCGCTTGCCGCATTCCCCCTCCACCATCGCCGCGTTGCGTCGATAGTCCCCCTCCCCATGAATGGGGAGGATTTATGGTAGCGCCCCTCCACGTCGCGGTGCTTATGGGCGGCTGGTCGGCCGAGCGTGAGGTGTCGCTCTCCTCCGGCAAAGGTATTGTCGCCGCGCTCCAGACACTGGGCCATCGCGTCACCGCGATCGACATGGCGCGTGATGTGGCCCTCCGCCTCGCTGAAGCGGCGCCCGATGTCGTGTTCAACGCGCTGCACGGCACGCCGGGCGAGGATGGCTCGGTGCAGGGCATGCTCGACCTGATGGGGCTGCGCTACACCCATTCGGGCATGGCGACCTCCGTCATCGCGATCGACAAGCAGCTCACCAAGCAGGCGCTGGTGCCCCATGGCATCCCGATGCCGGGCGGGCGCATGGTGACGAGCGAGGAACTTTATGAGCGCGACCCGCTGCCGCGCCCCTATGTGCTGAAGCCGGTCAATGAAGGCTCGTCGGTCGGCGTCGCGATTGTCACGACCGAAGGCAATTATGGCAGCCCGATCGCGCGCGGGTCGGCAGGGCCATGGGCCGAGTTTGAGGAATTGCTCGCTGAGCCGTTCATTCGCGGGCGCGAACTGACCACGGCGGTGCTCGGCGACCGCGCGCTCGGCGTCACCGAGCTCCAGCCCAAGAGCGGCTTTTACGATTACGACGCCAAATATACCGACGGGATGACCGACCATATCTTCCCCGCGCTCATCCCCGACGAGGTGGCGGAGGCGTGCAAGCGCATCGCGCTCGACGCCCACCGGCTGCTGGGGTGCAAGGGGTGCAGTCGCGCCGATTTCCGCTGGGATGACAATCAGGGCGTCGAGGGGCTTTTTCTGCTTGAAATCAACACCCAACCCGGCATGACGCCGTTAAGCCTGGTGCCCGAACAAGCGCGGCATCTGGGCATTGATTACCCGCAACTGGTCCAGATGATCATCGACGAGGCGCTGAAATGAGCCGATCGCTCAAGCGGCCGCCGCAGCGGCCAACGACCAAACGCAACGCCAAGCGCCGGGCGCAGCCGTCGCGCATCGACAAGCTGGTCGCCGCGCTGCCGGTGAACGAAGCGACGCTGCACAAGCTGACCACCGCGGCGATGATGACGGTGCTGATCGGCGCGGCGGGGGGCGCCGCGTTCTTTTTCGGCGTGCCGCAGGCCGCCGCCGTTGCGGCAGCCGAGCAGATCGGCAAAGCGGGATTCCGCGTTGACGGCATCGAAGTGACGGGCACGCATCATGTCAACCCGATGACCGTCTATACCGCCGCGCTCGACCAGCAATCGCGCGCGATGCCGCTTGTCGATGTGGCGGCGGTGCGGCAGCGGCTGCTGGGCTATCCCTGGGTGGCGGATGCGCAGGTCAGCCGGCGGCTGCCCGACAAGCTCGTCATCAACATTGTCGAGCGCGTGCCGGCGGCGGCCTGGCAAAATCATGGCGAGCTGCGGCTGATCGATGCCGATGGCCGCCCGCTTCAACTTATCAAGCCCGAAGAGGCGCCCGATTTGCCGTTGGTGATCGGCGAGGGAGCCAATTGGCGAACGCCAGATTATCGCGCGCTGCTGGCCGAAGCGCCGGCGCTGAAGCCGCTGGTCCGCGCCGCGACCTGGGTCGGCAATCGCCGCTGGAACCTGTTGTTCCAGACGGGCGAAACGCTCGCGCTGCCTGAGGAAGAGCCTGAAAAGGCGTTGATCAAATTTGCCGAGCTTGATGGGTCGCGCTCGCTGCTCGGTAAGGGATGGGTGCGCTTCGACATGCGCGACCCCAGCCGCCTCGTCGCGCGCAAGCCGGGCGCTGAGATGCTGCATGCACCGGGCAGCCCCGCGCCGCTGACCGCAGGCACCGGGCTGACCACGACGATTTCGACCGACACTGGGGGCAGGGAGGGTTAAGCGGATGGCCAAGGCAGCACCGGAAGGATTGATTACCGCGCTCGACATCGGTTCGTCCAAGGTTTCGGCGCTGATCGCGCAAAAGGCCGATGGCGGCGAGCTGGTTGTGCTCGGCACCGGGCAGCGCGAAAGCCGGGGCGTGAAGCGCGGCTATATCGCCGATATGCAGGCTACCGAAGCCGCAGTGCGCGAAGCCGTTGAGCAGGCAGAGCGGATCGCCGGCCTCAATATCGAGAATGTCTGGGCGGGCTTTTCGGCGGGCGGGCTGGTCAGCGATATCGCCTCGGTCGAGGTCGAGCTGGGCGGGCATCGCATCGAACAGGCCGATATCGACGAGCTGCTGCGCGCCGGACGCGAGTCGATCGACCCGCAGGGGCGGATGGTGCTGCATGCGCAGCCGACGCTTTACACGCTGGATGGGCTGACGGGGGTGAAGAACCCGCTGGGCCTTCATGCCGATCGGCTGGGGGTCGACATCCATGTCGTCGCGGCGGACGGGTCGCCGGTGCGCAATCTCGATCTTTGCGTGCGGTCGGCGCATCTCGACGTCAAATCGATTATCGCCGCACCGGTGGCGACGGGGCTTGCCTGCCTGTCGGATGAGGAGCGCGAACTGGGCGTCGCTTTGGTGGAACTGGGCGCGGGCATCACCAATGTCTCGCTGTTTGCGGGCGGGATGCTGGTCGGGCTGGCGACGATCCCGATCGGCGCGGCGGACATTACCGATGATATCGCCAGCGCCTTTGGCACGCGACGGGCCGAAGCCGAGCGGATGAAGTGTTTCTATGGATCGGCCAACGCCACCCCGCGCGACAATCACGACATGATCGACGTGGCGCCGATTTCCGCCGATGCGGAATCGGGCGAGGCATCGCGGATCACCCGCGCGCAGCTGATCGCGGTGATCCGCCAGCGGCTCGATCATCTGATGGCGGAAATCAGGAAAGCGCTGAGCGATCTGGGCTTTGACGGTCCGGTGGGTCGGCAAGTGGTGCTGACCGGCGGTGGCGCCGAGCTGAAAGGCGTCGCCGATTATGCGCAGGCGGCCCTGGGTCGTGCCGTGCGCATCGGCCGTCCCCGTCGGCTGACCGCGCTGCCCGATGCGCATAGCGGTCCTGCCTTCGCGACGCTTGCGGGGCTGGCGCAATATGCGGCGTTGAACCCCGTCGACCTGCGCACGGTCGCAATTGACCGCCAGGACGTCATTCGTCCGGCGGGCCTGGGATCAATCTGGCGCCTGATTCAGGCGTTCCGGACGAATTATTAAAGAAATGCGACAGCGGAATGGCGATTCGGGACTAGGAAGGCCGTCACGCTTGGTGCAGAACATGATTTAATGGTGCCGCCAGACAGCGAAGCGCAGGCGGCGGGGGCGTGTGGAGACAGAGTAATGAGCATCGAATTTCTTCCTCCCGATGTTGATGAGCTGAAGCCGCGCATCGCGGTCATCGGCGTGGGTGGCGCGGGCGGCAACGCCATTGGCAACATGATGCGGGCGGATGTGCAGGGGGTCGACTTTGTTGTCGCCAACACCGACGCGCAGGCGCTGAAGCAATCGACCGCGGGGCAGCGGATCCAGCTCGGCACCAAAATCACCCAGGGTCTCGGCGCCGGATCGCGCCCCGAAATTGGTCGTGCGGCGGCGGAAGAGACGATCGAGTCGATCGCCAAGACGCTGGAAGGCGCGCATATGTGCTTCATCGCGGCCGGCATGGGCGGCGGCACCGGCACGGGCGCGGCGCCGGTCATCGCCAAGGCAGCCCGCGACATGGGCATTTTGACCGTCGGTGTCGTCACCAAGCCCTTTTCGTTCGAAGGCGCGCGGCGGGCGAAGTCGGCTGAGGCGGGCATCGAAGAACTGCAGAAATATGTCGATACGCTGATCGTCATTCCGAACCAGAATCTGTTCCTGATCGCCAACGCCAACACCACCTTCAAACAGGCGTTCGAGATGGCGGACGAGGTGCTGCAACAGGGCGTGCGCGGCATCACCGACCTGATGGTCATGCCCGGCCTGATCAACCTCGACTTCGCCGATGTCCGTTCGGTGATGCAGGAAATGGGCAAGGCGATGATGGGCACGGGCGAAGCCGAAGGCGACGACCGTGCGCTGATCGCCGCGCAAAAGGCGATTAACAACCCGCTGCTCGACGGCGTCAGCATGCAGGGCGCCAAGGGCGTGATCATCTCGATCACCGGCGGCGAGGATATGCGCCTGCTCGAAGTGGACGAGGCCGCCAACCATATTCGCGAGCTGGTCGATCCCGATGCCAACATCATCTGGGGATCGGCGTTCAATCCCGAGCTTGAAGGCAAGATCCGCGTTTCGGTCGTGGCGACCGGCATCGATGCCGAGGTGGCGGCCAAGCCCGCTGCGGAACCGGCGCGTGCCTTCAGCTTTGGCACGCCGCGCCGCCCGGTCGAAGTGCCGGCCACCGCGCCGGTTGACGCTGCCGCGCCCGAAGCGCCGGCGCCCGTCGCTGCAGAGGCGCCTGAACTGGCCCCCGCGCCTGAGGCGGAACCGGCGGCACAGACCGTGCCGGTGTTCAGCGATCTGCCCGGCGACGCGCCCGTCGCCAATATTGAGCCGGGCGCGCATGACGAGCTGGTGCTCGGCGCCGATGCGGCCGTGCCCGGTCCGGCTGACTCGCCCGCACCGGAAACGCCCGCCGCAGCCGAGCCGGTGACCCGCCGCCGCTGGATCGCGCCTGGTGCGGTTGCGGGTGCCGTGACGATCCCGGCCGAACCCGCGCCGGAACCCGCGCCGGCGGCCAAGCCGCGCGTGGGCGGCACGCTGTTTGAGCGGATGTCGAGCGCGACGCGCGGCGCCGCCAAGGGGGAAAGCGATGGCGAGCCTGAACCGCTTGACATCCCGCGCTTCCTGCATCGGCAAAATAACCAATGACATCGGGGGCTGATCACCCGGATTGATCGCTGCAGCGGTCTGCCGGTGGATCGGCCCTTGCGTTGCCCA
>JBOFDB010000179.1:0-2674 GCA_051646545.1 Sphingomonas sp. | reverse complement strand
GCTGAAGGTCGAACGGAGCGCCGGCAGGTGGTTCAGCGTGTCACCGATCGAAACGCTGGCGGTCTGCTCCAGATAATCTTGCGAGACGCTGGTCAGCGGCACGTTCGATTCGAGGTTGGGACGGGCAATGCGCGACCCGGTAACGACGATTTCCTTGTCTTTCTTGGCATCGTCGTCCGACTTGCTGGACGTATCGGCCGACGGAGTCGCGGTCTGCGCAAAAGCGGCAGCCGGGTAGCAGGCCAAAATGCCGACGAGCGCTGTGGCGCCCAGGAACTGATTAAGCTTCATGGTATTCCCCCTGATGGTCAGACACTGACGGTCAGGCGGACAAGGAAGCGGCTTTCAAATGTGAATGCAATACTGCAACGGCATGACGAATATAAATTTCAACGCAAAACCGCAGATTGGCTGGCGCTGTGGCTAAATTGCCACGCTGACTGTCTCAACCCGGGGCGGTTGCACCGCCGCCCTAGCGCTCGACGCACATCGCGATGCCCATGCCACCGCCGATGCACAGCGTTGCCAGGCCCTTTTTCGCGTCGCGCTTTTCCATTTCGTAAAGCAGACTCGTCAAAATGCGCGCCCCCGATGCGCCGATCGGGTGACCGATAGCGATGGCGCCGCCATTGACGTTGACGCGATCGACGTCCCAGCCCAGTTCCTTGCCCACCGCGAGCGCCTGCGCGGCAAAGGCCTCATTCGCTTCGATGAGGTCGAGGTCGCCAAGCGTCCAGCCCGCTTTTTCCAGCGCACGGCGGCTGGCAGGGACGGGGCCGATGCCCATGATCGACGGATCGACGCCGACCGATGCCCAGCTGGCGATGCGTGCGAGGATGGGGGCGCCGCGCCGCTCGGCCTCTTCGCGACTCATGATGACGAGTGCCGCCGCGCCGTCGTTCAGGCCCGAGGCATTGGCGGCGGTGACGGTGCCGTCCTTCTTGAACGCGGGCTTGAGACCGGCGACGCTGTCCAGCGTCGCGCCGGCGCGGATATATTCGTCGTCCGCCACCAATGTTTCGCCCTTGCGCGTCTTGACCGTAACGGGGGCAATCTCATCCTTGAAACGGCCCGAGCTGCGCGCCGCCTCTGCCAGATTCTGCGAGCGGACCGAGAATTCGTCCTGCTCGCCCCGCGTAATCTGGTACTGCTCGGCCAGGTTCTCGGCAGTGATGCCCATGTGATAGCCGTTGAACACGTCGGTCAGACCGTCCTTGATCATGGTATCGACCAGGCTGAGGTCGCCCATCTTGGTGCCGGGGCGCAGGCTTTGCGCATGCGGGCTCATCGACATTGATTCCTGTCCGCCCGCCACGATCACCTTGGCATCGCCGCTCTGGATCGCCTGATAGGCAAGCGCCACCGCGCGCAGGCCCGAGCCGCACACCTGATTGACGCCCCAGGCGGGCTTTTCCTTGGGCACGCCGGCGTGCATCGATGCCTGACGCGCGGGGTTCTGGCCCTGCGCGGCGGTCAGCACCTGGCCCAGAATCACTTCGTCGACATCGTCACCCGTGATGCCTGCCTGCGCCATCGCCGCCTCAATGGCGACGCGGCCCAGCTCATGCGCGGGCGTCGCGGCAAAGGCGCCCAGAAAGCTGCCGACGGGCGTGCGCTTGGCGGCGGTGATGACGATGTCGGTCATGGTGGCTCCTTGGGGCGGTCCGCGCGGGGACTCGGGCGATGTTGGTTATCGTCTATTTAGTGCCGGGAATGGCGCTAATCCAGTCCGCGAGCGGTTGCCAAAGCTGGTCGCGTGCCTTGCCGCCGACAATCATGCCGACATGCCCGGCTGCAACGTCATGGCGGCTGGCGATGCCGCTGGCGGTTGCGGCGGGCACGATGCGGTCCGAGGTTGAGACAAAGTCGATCGCCGGGCAATCAAGCGCGCGGGGATCGACCGTCTTGCCCTTGATCCGCCAGCCGCCGCTGCCCGGCAGATCAGCAGCGACAAATTCGTCGAACAATTGGCGGCCAGCGGCAAAGGGCAGGGGAGCGCCCGCATTCGCCCAATCCTCCAACGCCACGAAATCGCGCGCGGCCTGGCTGCGCGGGGCGATCGACGCAAACCGTTCATATTTGGCGATGGTGCGCCGGGGATCGAGCCGCCAGAAGCCCGATTGCAGCACCTCCATCGGCACCACGCCCATTGCGTCGCACAAGGCACGGCTGCCCATCCATAAGGCGGCAATATCGGCCTTGGCGCGACTGCCGAAGCCCGCAAAATGCCAGGGCGCCGCGACCATCGCCAGCCCCGCCACCGGCGTCGCCGCCGCCGCGCCCGCAGCCAATGTGCCGCCCAGGCAATAGCCGGCCAGCACCGGCGGCCGCTTGAAGCGGCGGATCAGCGGGATCAGCAGCCGTTCGACATGCTGGGTCAGGTCCATGTCGCGCGCATCCGCACCGGGGCTGCCCCAATCGAGCAAAAAGGGGTTGAAACCTTGTTCGGCCAGCCAGCGCATCAGCGATTGATGCGGCGTCAGATCAAGGATGGTGGGCGGGTTGATCAGCGACGGCACGACGATGACGGCGCGCGCCTCGCTTGGCCGGCTATAGGCGCGCAATCGCGCGCGACCCTGGCGATAGCGCACCCCCGCCAGCCGCCGCCCCTTGCCTCGCCGGGCAGTCTGATACGCGGCCAACCCCGCCAGCGCCGCCGCCTCCCGCTCGCGCG
>JBOFDB010000418.1:0-6504 GCA_051646545.1 Sphingomonas sp. | reverse complement strand
CTCCGCCACTGCCCGCGCGGCGTGCATCCAGGTGGGGTAGCTCGCCGACTTGCCGACATAGGATCGGATGCGGGCCAAGCCGTCAGGGTCAATGTCCGGACCGACATCGTTGAACACCGCGCCCGCGACCGTGCCATGCCCCGCGCCCGCCAGCAGCATTGCGACGATGCCGCCCAGCGATGTGCCGATCGCCACGAAGCGGTCGATCGAGAGGTCGGCAAGCAACGCCTCAATATCCTGGACATAGACGAGCGGCACATAGCTCATCGGATCCTTGGCATAGCCGCTTTCGCCCCGCCCGCGAAAATCGGCGACGATGACGCGCCACCCCGCCGCCGCCAGCCGCGCCGCGACACCTTCAAAATCGCGGGCGTTGCGGGTCAGGCCCGGCAGGCAAAGGATCGGCGGGCGTCCCTTTGCGCCGCGCTTGTCCGCTGCCGGATAATCGCGGGCATGAAGGCGCAGGCCGTCATTTGACCACCAATATCGGTTTTCATAGCCGGCCATGGTTGCGTCCTTGCGTTGCCGCGCCCCATATCGCTTTATGACCGCTACACCGCAACCCGCCCATTATCACCCAGACCCGGCCATATTGGAATTGGGCGACGGCTTTTACGATCCGGTGCGCGCCGCCGACTTTCCCCAAACGCGGCTGCGCTTCCGCAATGACCGTGCGGCAGCGGACGTGGGGCTGGCCCATCTCGATGATGCTGACTGGTGCCGACATTTCGGCCGGTTTGAGCCGCTGCCCGATAATCTGACCCAGCCTTTGGCCCTGCGCTATCACGGCCATCAATTCCGCGTGTACAACCCCGATATCGGCGATGGCCGCGGCTTTCTGTTTGCCCAGCTGCGCGACGTGCGTGACCGGCTGATGGATTTGGGCACCAAGGGATCGGGCCAGACGCCCTATAGCCGGTTCGGCGATGGCCGACTGACGCTGAAGGGCGGGGTGCGCGAGGTTCTGGCCACTGAGATGCTGCAAGCGCTTGGCGTTGACACCTCGCGCAGCTTTTCGTTGATCGAAACCGGTGAAGCGCTGGAACGCAATGACGAGCCCTCGCCCACGCGCGCGGCAGTGCTGGTGCGCCTCAATCACAGCCATATCCGCATCGGCACGTTTCAGCGGCTTGCCTATCTGCGCGATGCCGACGCGCTGGCGACACTGACCCGTTATGTGCTGCGCCATTATTTCGGCGATGATGGCGCGGGCGAAGACGCCCCGCTTCGCCTACTCAGCCATGTTGTCGCCCGCACCGCGCGGCTGGCGGGACAATTAATGGCGGCGGGGTTCGTCCATGGCGTGCTCAACAGCGACAATATCAACGTCACCGGCGAATGCTTTGATTATGGCCCCTGGCGCTTCACGCCCAACTGGGACCCGGGTTTTGTCGCCGCCTATTTCGACCATAACGGCCTATACGCTTTCGGCCGCCAGCCCGAGGCGATCCATTGGGACGTGATGCAACTGGCGGGATCGCTGCTGCCCTTGGTGAGCGAAGAGGCACTGATCGAACGGCTGAATGATTTCGGCCCGGCCTATCAGGAGGCCGTCACGCAAGCGATGTTGTGGCGGCTTGGCGTCGTGCCGCGCGGGATCGCCGCCGACCAGACGCTGATCCAGGCGATTGAGCGCGGGATGCGGACCAGCGGCACGGGAATCGACGCCTTTTATTTCAGCGCGTTCGGCGGCGCGTTGCCGAACGCGTGGGGCGAGGCATTTGACGAAGCCCGTACGCTGCTCGCCGCCTACACCCCCCGCGCCACCCGCGACCATGATTACTGGCGAGACCCTGCCCCGTGCGCCATGCTGATCGACGAGGTTGAGGCAATCTGGTCGGCGATTGCCGACCGCGACGACTGGGCGCCGTTCCACGCCAAGATAGCGGCGGTGCGGCGAATGGGTGCGGCGCTCGAACAACCCCGTTCAGCCTGAGCTTGTGCGCTTGTCGAAGGCCCCCACTTTGTCCAATGAGTCGATCGCAAGAACCGCAATTCGACAAGCTCAGGGCGAACGGTAATAAGGCGCGATGACCGAGCTGATTTCCTTCGAACCCGCCACAGGGGCCGTGCTGTGGCAGTCCCCGACCAGCGATGTCGATGCCGAAGTCGCCGCCGCGCGGGGCAGCTGGGCGGGCTGGGCCGCGCAACCGCTGGCCAACCGATTGGAAACGCTGCGCCGCTTCGCTAATCTGGTGCGCGCCAAACTCGAACCGTTTGCCGACCTGATCGCGCGCGAGACCGGCAAGCCGCTGTGGGAAGCGAAGACCGAAGTCGAATCGGTCATCGCCAAGGTCAACATCTCGGCAACCGCCTATGCGGAGCGCACGGCGCAGCGGCGACTCGACGCACAGATGGGCGACCGCATGGCGCTGCGTCACAAGCCGCATGGCGTGCTCGCCGTGCTGGGGCCGTATAATTTCCCGGCGCATCTGCCCAACGGTCACATCGTGCCGGCACTGCTGGCGGGCAATGCCGTGGTGTTCAAGCCATCCGAAAAGACGCCGGCGGTCGGCGCCTATCTGGTCGATTGCCTGCGCGAGGCGGGCGTGCCCGAAGGGTGCATCCGGCTCGTCATCGGCGGTCCGGCGGAAGGCAAGGCGCTGGCCGGGCATCCCGATATCGACGGGCTGCTGTTCACGGGATCAGCGCGCACCGGCCTGATCCTCAACCGCCAATTCGCCGACAGGCCCGAGAAAATCCTGGCGCTGGAAATGGGCGGCAACAACCCGATCGTGGTGTGGGACACGCCCGATCTCGCCGCCGCAGCGACGCTGATCGTGCAATCGGCCTTCACCACCGCCGGCCAGCGCTGCACCGCTGCGCGGCGTCTGATCGTCGATGAGGCGCTCGCCGAGCCGTTGATCGCCGAATTGAGCAAGCTCGTCGGCCGCGTCATCGTTGGCGATCCGCATGCCGATCCGCAGCCCTTCATGGGCCCGGTGATCGACAATGACACGGCCGATATGCTGCAGGAAAGCTTCTTGGCGCTGATGTCGCGCGGCGGGTGGCCGATCCGCCATTTGACCCGGCCTGATCCCGACAAGCCCTTCCTGACCCCAGCGCTGATCGACGTGACGGCGATGGCCGAGCGCCCTGATATCGAGCTGTTCGGGCCGATTCTGCAGATCATCCGCGTCGCGACGTTTGAAGACGCGATCGCCGAAGCAAACAACACCCGCTATGGGCTCTCCGCCTCGCTGATCAGCCAGAACCCGGCGCTGTACGACCAATTCTGGGCAGGCGCGCGCGCGGGCATCGTTAACTGGAACAAGCCGACCAACGGCGCAAGCTCGTCTGCGCCATTCGGGGGCATCGGCTGGTCGGGCAACCACCGCCCGAGCGCCTATTATGCGGCGGATTACTGCGCTTACCCGGTCGTCTCGTCCGAAGCCGAACAGGCGCGCGCGGCGATCGGCATCGGGTTGAGGGACGGGTAAACGATTGGGTTTGCGGCGTCGGCTTGGAGGGAATAATGCCTGTAGCATTGTTGCTCGCAATGATGGACTTGCCGGACATCCCCGATCCCGCTCCGGGAGCTAAGATATGGCGGAGTTCAGAAGTTAATCGTCCTGCTGAATGGCATACGGACTGGTTTTCGCCCGAGGATCGCCCGGCCATCGCCCGGTGGCGAAACGAACATGGCGTTGTATCAATCGCTTTCACAATTGACCCGCGCGGCGTGCCCAGTGAATGCTGGATCGCCGAAAGTAGCGGCTTCGCCGACTTGGACGCCGGCACATGCGAGGCCCTGTTGAAACATGGGAAATTTCACCCAGCAACCGATGATGACGGGCGCCCCAAAACGGGGAGACTTACTCTTAAAGTTCGGTGGTAGGCATGCGGGTACGAGCCAACTCAAGTTGCGCTTCCTTGGCGGATAGGATCGCTGCGTTGCGAGCACGGCGCGCTTTCCCAATTAGCATCGCATGACAACCCTACTCGATCCCGCCGCGCGAGGCCGCGTTATCCTGGTTGGCGCCGGCCCCGGCGACCCCGGCCTGCTCACGGTTCGCGCGGTTGAAGCGCTGAAATCGGCCGATATCGTCGTGCATGACGGGCTGATCGACACCCGCGTGCTCGATTTGGCTCCGCCCGAAGCTCATCGCATCTCGGTCGCGAAGAAGCGGGCGCGGCATACGCTGCCCCAGGAAGCGATCAACGCGCTCATCGTCGCGCATGTGAAGACGGGCGCCATCGTCGTGCGGTTGAAGGGCGGCGATCCGTTCATTTTCGGGCGCGGCGGCGAGGAAGTCGAGGCGGTGCGGCGCGCCGGCCTGCCGGTCGAGGTGATCCCCGGCGTATCGGCGGCATTGGGCTGCGCGGCGGAGGCGATGCTCCCCCTCACCCATCGCGATCATTCCTCCGCCGTCAGCTTCGTTGCCGGGCAATGCAAGGGGCTGGCCGATCAGGACTGGTCGGGGCTGGCGGGGGTCGGCCGCACGCTCGTCATCTATATGGGTGTCGCCACCGCCGCCGATATTGCCGACAAGCTGATCCGCGATGGCGTCGCGCCCGATATGCCCGTCGCGGTGCTGGAACGCGGCACGCTGGCGGGGCATCGCGCGATCAAGACCTTGCTCGCCGATTTAGGACCAATGGTCGAGCGCGAAGCGGTGCAGAGCCCGGCGGTGATCGTGGTCGGCGAAGTTGTCGAATTGTCCGACGCGGAAGATAAGCTGGCGCGCTGGTCGCGCGTGGCGGAGGCAATGCAATGAAGATCCTTACCGGCAATGATCTGAGCACCGGCGACGTTATCTGGTGGACGGGGAGCGACTGGTCGCGCCATGTCGAGGATGCTGCTGATGTCGGCGACAAGGGCGACGGCATTGCCCGCGCCGAGGAAGGCGCGCGCCGCGTCAACGCCCCCTACGTCATTGACGCCGAGCCGACTGCCGATGGCCCGCGCCCCGCGCACATCAAGGACCGTATCCGCGCGCTCGGCCCAACCGTCCGCCCCGACCTGACACTGAAACCCGCCGATCCGGCGGCGGGGGAATGGGTGATATGACCCCCAACCGTCACGCCAGCGAACGCTGGGGTCGCCACGAAAAGGCTGGACGCGCGCCGCGGGCGATCCCAGCTTTCGCTGGGATGACGCTTATTGGACCGGCGCCCGCTGGGATGACGAGGTAGCGAATGTATAAATATGACCAATATGACCAGGCGATCGTCGATGCCCGCGTCGAGGAATTTCGCGATCAAGTGAAGCGTCGGCTGGCCGGGCAGATCACCGAGGATCAGTTCAAGCCGCTCAGGCTGATGAACGGGCTCTACCTGCAGCTGCACGCCTATATGCTGCGCGTCGCCATTCCCTATGGCACGCTCGACAGCCGCCAGATGCGGATGCTGGCGCATATCGCGCGGACTTATGATCGCGGCTATGGCCATTTCACCACGCGGCAGAACATCCAGTATAACTGGATCAAGCTCGCGGACGCGCCCGATATCCTCGCCGATCTCGCCACGGTCGAGATGCACGCCATCCAGACCAGCGGCAATTGCATCCGCAATATCAGCTCCGACCAGTTCGCCGGGGCCGCAGCCGATGAAGTGACCGATCCGCGCCCCTGGGCCGAGCTGATCCGACAATGGAGCACCTTCCACCCCGAATTCAGCTTCCTGCCGCGCAAGTTCAAGATCGCGGTGATCGCGGCGGATGAGGATCGCGCGGCGATGCGGCTGCACGATATCGGCATCCAGATCGTCCGGCGCGAGGCTGACGGTGAATTGGGCGCGCGTGTCTTCGTCGGTGGCGGCATGGGCCGCACCCCGATGATCGCGCCCGAAATCAAGGATTTCGTCCACGCCGACGAGCTGATCAGCTACCTAGAAGCGTGCTTGCGCGTCTATAACCGCCATGGCCGCCGCGACAATATCTACAAGGCGCGGATCAAGATTCTGGTGCATGATCTGGGCGCCGACGAATATCGCCGCCAGGTCGAGGAGGAATTCGAGGCGATCCGCGCGCTCGGCATCGACCCGCCGCTTGCCGAGTTGGAGCGGGTCAAGGCGTTCTTCGGCGCGCCCGCGTTCGACACGTCAGCCACCCCTTCCCCGTTCGTCCCGAGCGAAGTCGAGGGACGGGCCGCAAGCGACCCCGCCGGAACCCGTGTCTCGACTTCGCTCGACACGAACGGGGGATTGGCTGGCGATCCCGATTTCGCGGTCTGGCTCGACCACAATGTGAAGCCGCACAAGCAGCCGGGCTATGCGATCGTCAATATCAGCCTGAAGCCCGTGGGCGGCATCCCCGGCGATGCCTCGGCCGAGCAGATCGACGTGATGGCGGACCTTGCCGAGCGGTATTCGTTCGACGAACTGCGCGTCACCCACGCCCAGAACATCGTGCTGCCGCATGTCCGTCAGACTGATCTGCACGCCGTCTGGCAGGCGCTGAACGAGGCCGGGCTGGCCTCGGCCAATCTCGACCTGATCAGCGACATCATCGCTTGCCCGGGCCTCGATTATTGCAGCCTCGCCAATGCCCGCTCGATACCGGTT
>JBOFDB010000436.1:0-3115 GCA_051646545.1 Sphingomonas sp. | reverse complement strand
GGCGGCGCTTGATCTTGCCGGCGGTGCCGATCAGCCGGCGGTAGCGCGCCTTCGCCACGTTATCGGCCAGCAGCCGATGAACATTCCGGCGCGCCGCCTGCTGGCAAGCGCGTTGATGCGATCGGGCGATTGGCGCGGGGCGCTCGACGTTCTGCGTCCCGTTGCGCTGCGCGGTGATGCCGATAGCGAGACATTGACGCTGGTGGGTCGATCCTTTGAAGCAATCGGCGAGCTTGATTGGGCAGTGCGTTTCCTTGATCGTGCCGCGCTCCCGGCCCGGGCGCCCGCGCTGCCCTTTGGCACTGACGATGACCTTGCCGATTTGCGGGCAGCCGCAGAGGCGGCGCCTGGCGACCCGGTCGCGGCGGTGGGCTATATTCGCGGGCTGGTCGAGGCACGCCAATTTGCCGCTGCGGTCAGCGCGGCGCAGCGGCTGGCGCGGACCTATCCCGGGGTGCCGCAAGCCCACACGCTGGTAGGGGACGTGTTGATGGGCATGGGGCGCGCGCCCGATGCGGCGCAGGCCTATGCCCGCGCCGCCAATCTCCGCTTTGACGAACCCGCGCTGCTTCGCCTGATGGAAGCCTATGATCGCAGCGGCCAACATCCCAGGGCCGCAGCGGCGCTGGCGCTGTTCCTCGCCCAGCATCCCGCCAATGCCACCGCGCTGCGGCTGACCGCGCATGGGCAGATTGCGGCGGGCGACTGGCAGGCGGCAATCGCCACGCTGGAGGGACTGCGTGATCGGCTGGGCAATCGCGACGCCGCGCTGCTTGCGGAACTGGCGCTGGCCTATAGCGGCGATGGGCAGGACGACGCGGCACGGCTTTACGCCGCCCATGCTTATGATCTTGCCCCGCTCAACCCGGCGGTGGTCGATGCCTATGGCTGGGTGATGTATCAGGCGGGCGACAATGACGCCGCGCGACAATTGCTCGACAAAGCCGTCGCGATTGCGCCTGCCCATGTCGACTGGCGCTGGCACCGGGCCCAGATTGCGGCCGATATGGGCGATGCCGAAACCGCCAGCGGCGACATTCGCGCCGCGCTCGCCGATCCCGGCTTTGGCGATCGCGAGGCGGCGCAGGCAGTGCTGAAGACGCTGGGCGCGCGCCAGGCCGGTTAGTCGCTCTCCGATCGTCTCCCTGGCGGCGAGGGATTTGCACGGGCGCTTGCCCCCCTGCGCCCACGCCGCCATGAAGGCGCGATGAGTGATGCCGTCGCTGCCGCGCTGAACCGTATCGCCGCCGCGCTGGAGCGGTTGGCGCCGCCCGCCGACGACGCGGCGGATCCCCAAGCCTTTCCGGCCTATATTTGGCAGCGTGCGGCGCTGCGGCCTGCGCGGCATTTCAAGCCCTTGCCGCTCGATCTGCTTGCCGGAATCGATGCGCAAAAGGCTGCCTTGCGCGCCACGCTCAGCCGCCTTGCCGCCGGCCATCCGGCGCATGACGTGCTGCTATGGGGCGCGCGGGGCACGGGTAAATCGGCGCTGGTCAAAAGCGCGGTCGCTGATGTGCAGGCGGCAGGCGGCGCGCTGGCGCTGATCGAAGTGGCGACCGAGGCGCTGCCGTCGCTGCCGCGGCTGTTCGCCATGATCGAGACGAGCCCGCGCGCCTATGCGCTGTTCATCGACGATTTGGGGTTTGATGCAGCGGGCGCGGCGCGGCCCCTGCGCTCAATGCTGGAAGGCGGGGCGGAGGCACGACCGGCAAACGCCCGCTTTGTCGTGACGTCAAACCGTCGGCATTTGTTGCCGCGTGACCTGGAGGAACAGGCAAGCGCGATCAACCCGCGCGACAGCATTGATGACAATCTGGCACTTGCCGATCGTTTCGGCTTGTCGCTCGGCTTTCACGTGCTCGATCAGGCGGCCTATCTGGCGATTGTCGATGGCTATGCGCGGGCCTTTGGCCTCAGCTATGACGCCGATGCGGCGCTGGGCTGGGCAACGCAGCGCGGCGCACGATCGGGCCGGGTCGCCTGGCAGTATATCGTCGAACGCGCAGGCGAAGAGGGAAAAGCCTTGCTATTCGTTTAGATTAGGTAACGCTTTTTCACGATTGACTTTACCCTGAAAATAACGCGCACCACCGTTATGAAATGGCTGTGGCCCTTATCCCAAGATATTGATCTGCCCAGCCGCTTCAAAGACCGGTTGCCGCCGATTGCCACCAGGTTGATCGTCGCAGGTAATTGCTTGGGAACCATGGCGATTATTCGCGCTCTGCTCGATATGATCACGCCGGGCGCTGCACCCTTTGCGCTGGTATATCCTGCCGTCATGATGGCCACGTTGTTTGCCGGACTGTTGGCGGGCGCGATCACGTTGGTCGTTTCGGTGCTGTGGGCGTGGTATTTCATCATGCACCCCTATCATTCCTTCGCCTTTGATGATCCGTCGGGACCGAAATGGATCGCGGTCGTTATGATCGCGGGGGTCATCACCTTGCTGGTGGCCTATGTCTTTCGCGAAGCGGTGCGGACCGCTCAGGCCGAACGGATGCAGCAGATTGCCGACCGTGACCTGTTCCTGCGTGAGGTCGAGCATCGCGTGAAAAACAATTTCGCCATCGTCATCAGCCTGCTTGACCTGCAGCGTCGCCGCGCCGATCCCGCCACGGCGGAAGCGCTTTCCACCGCCAAAGCGCGAATAGAGGGGATCGCGCGGGCGCATCAGCATCTTTATCGCGGTGCTTCAGGTGCGTCCGATACCATCGAAATGTCCGCCTATCTTAAAGAGTTATGCTCGGCGCTCGGCGAGGCGCTCAGCCTGGAAGGGGGTTTTGAGCTGCACTGCGCGAGCGATCGTGTCGCGGTTGACCGGGATCGCGCGGTATCGATTGGCCTGATCGTCAACGAGCTTGTCACCAACGCCGCCAAACACGCTTTTGCCGGGCGCAACCACGGCCGCATCGATGTCGCGTGCCGTCGTGACCTGAGCGGGTTGCGCGTCAGCGTGGTCGATAACGGCATCGGTTTCCAGCCTGCTACGCCGCCGACGCGCCAGGGCGGTTTGGGGAGCAAACTGATCGAAGCCTTTGCACGGCAGGCCGGCGGTACGGTGACCGTCAACAGCGACGCGACGGGGACGCGGGTGGTGGTCGATCTGGCGGAC
>JBOFDB010000355.1:0-1498 GCA_051646545.1 Sphingomonas sp. | reverse complement strand
CCTCCCCCTAGCGGGGGAGGATTGGGGGCCGTCTGATAGAGGCTTGATTGTCATTCCCGCCTGCGTGGGAATGTGAGTGTCTTTACCAGACAGGAAAGACTTTATCGGCGGGATTTATCGGCGCCTTTCCCCATCCCCCGGCACTTGTCCGAACAGTAAATCACCTTTTCCCAATCGCGCGCCCATTTCTTCCGCCAGGTAAAGGGGCGGTTGCACACCGGGCAGGTCTTGCTCGGCAAGTCGCGCCTGGCAATGCCATTGGGCATCAGCGGGGTTGCTCGTCAAGGAAGGCGGCGACATCGGCAAGGTCGACCGACTTGTCGAGGAAGGTCTGGCCGATGCCGCGCGCGAGCAGGAAGGGCAGGGTACCGGCATCCATCTTTTTGTCGTGCCGCATGTGATCGACAAGTCGCGCGCCGCCGGCGGTGATGCCGGCAGCGCGCAATCCATCGGGCAGGCCGACGCGGCGCAAATGCGCCGCCACCCGCTCGGCATCAACCGCCGGGCACAGCCCGACGCGCGCTGAATAGCCGAACGCCAGCGCCATCCCCGCCGCGACGCCCTCGCCATGGAGCAGCGCGTCGGAAAAACCCGTTTCCGCCTCCAGCGCATGGCCAAAGGTATGGCCCAGGTTGAGGAGCGCGCGCATCCCCGTCGTTTCGCGCTCGTCCGCCGCCACGATCCGCGCCTTGGCGGCGACCGAATGGCCGATCGCCGTGACGCGCGCTTGCGCATCGCCTGCCAGCAAGGCAGCGCCATTTGCCTCGCACCAGGCGAAGAAACCGGCATCGTCGATCAGCCCGTATTTCACCACCTCGGCATAGCCTGCGCGCAGCTCGCGCGGCGGCAGCGTGTCCAGGGTCGCGGGGTCGATGAGCACCAGCGATGGCTGGTGGAAAGCGCCGATCAAATTCTTGCCGGCAGCCACGTTGATCGCGGTCTTGCCGCCCACCGAGCTGTCGACTTGCGCGAGCAATGTCGTCGGCACCTGCACAAATCCGCAGCCGCGCTTCAATATGGCGCAGGCAAAGCCGACCAGATCGCCAATCACGCCACCGCCCAGCGCCACGACATGGTCGCCGCGCTCAACGCCCAAGTCGAGCAGGCGATCGGTGAGCTGTTCCAGCGTCGCCCAGCTCTTGCTCGCCTCGCCAGGCGGCAGGACGATCGCCTCGCTGACGATTCCCGCGCGCGCCAATGCCTCCTGAAGCGTCCCCAGATGCTGCCCGAGATGGCGGTCAGTGACGATGACCATCGGTCGCGCGCGCGCCAGCGGCGCCAGCTGCTCGCCCGCCCGTGAAAGCAGGCCGTGCTCGATCACCACCGGATAGCTGCGCTCGGCAAGCGCGACGTCGATGATCATCGGGGCAGGGCTTTCATGATGGCGTTGACGGTCGCGTCATGGGGCGCGCGGTGGCTGCCGACATGGATCGGCGCCAGCGCGTAGATGGGGTTGCGGATTTGGGCAAGCTCGTCGAGCACCTGGCGCGGGTCGCGA
>JBOFDB010000617.1:0-3701 GCA_051646545.1 Sphingomonas sp. | reverse complement strand
CCCCAAAAGCTGGAGCAGCTTGAACAGCCATGCGCCAAAGAACGAGCCGACAATGCCCCCCGACACCAGCACGCCGCCCATTTTAAGGTCGACGCCCCGGCGCTGGAGATGCGCAAACACTCCCGAAACGCTCGCGCCGGTGACTTGCGACGCCGCGGAGGCGGCAGCGACGGTCGGCGGGATGCCGTAAATGATCAGCAACGGAGTGGTGAGGAACCCGCCGCCGACGCCGAACATGCCCGATAGCAAACCTACCCCGCCGCCAAGCAGCACGATCACCAGCGCATTCACGCTCAGGTTCGCGATGGGGAGGTAAATATCCATGGCTTGCCACCCGCCCATATCGCGTTCGTGGCGACCGGGAAAGCCGGGCTAGAAATTGGTGCCGAGCGTGATGGCGAGCCCCGATGTCGGCCGCGCGCTGCCCGCCACCCGTTCGCGCCAGTCGAGCGACAGGCGTAGCGGCCGTTCCTTCACCGCGATGTCGACATTGATCGACGGACCGACGTCCAGGCGTTGCGCGTCGGGCTGGGCCGCGCCCCAAGCGCCGCCACCCAACGACACGCGGGCACCGCCGATATGCGCGACCGCATGGTCGATCCGCGCCGCGCCATCGGCAAAGCCGACGCCGCCGTCACGAGCGATGACGCCCGCCTGGCCATAGGCCTCCAGGCGAAAATGGGAGGCTATGGTGACCGGACCGATCCCCGCAATGGCGCCCACCGTCGGTCCGCCGCGACTATGGTCGAGCGCGATGCGCTGTTCGGCGATCAGGTGGATCGGCAATTTGGTCGGTTGCCAGTCCACGCCCAAAGCAGCTTCCGATTGGCGCTGGCCAAGCGCGCTTGAAACCCGGCCATAGATCATGACCCGCGCTTTTGGCTCGACCAGATAGCCCAGACGGAGCCCGGCCTGCCCGCCACCCAGAGTGCCGCTGGCAAGGTCAGCGCGCGACGCGTCGCCCGCGCGTGCCAATAGCCACAGGCTGCCCCGCCAGCGCGACGGTCGCCGCGGTTGCTCGGGCTCGATCCCGGTTGCGAGACCTGGTGCGGCGAGCGGCACGACATCGAGTGGCGGCGCCGGGCTTGGCTTGGGTGGATCAGTCGGGGGCGGCGCGACAAGCGGCATGGGCGCCAAGGCTGCGGTATCTGCAGCGGCAAGCGGCACTGCCTCGCGTTGGGCGAGCGCTGCCAGCTTCGCCGGAGCCACCGCCATCAGGGGCGGGTGGGTTGGCAAGCGAGCCAGTCGTGCCCCGGCGTGCGGGCCAGTCGGCCTGATGGCGACGACCACGGGGGCGGGGATGGCCCGCTCCACAGCAGACAAGGGTGGCGATGCCGATGCTGCCATCAGCCGGTCCGTGGCCATGACTGGCGTTATCGGCCACAGCATGACCGCGCGAAAGCAGATCCAGCCCGCCATCACCGCGACCAAAAACCGCAAGGGGCGGCCACGCGCGGTCATGGCTGAACAGGCTGATCGGGAAATTGATGGACCGTCTTGTCCCACTGCGTCGGCGCGCCGCGCAATTGCGCCAGATAGATGCCGAAGGCGCGCCGCGCCGCCAGCATCGCAATGCCGTTGCCGACCACCGCTCGCGGCACCGACAAGGTGGCTTCCCACCATCCATAAGCGCGCGCCGTGAAGGCCGCGCGCCAGGCAAGCCGCCAGCCCAGCAAGGCAAGATTGACCGTCATCAACCAGGCTGGCAGCAAGGCGGGCGAGGCCTGGGCAGGGTTTACGCGGTGCGCCATCAGCGACACGGCGCTGCCCACCAGACCGGCATAAGCCGCAACCAGCACCAGCACGGCAAGCGGTGCCCGGCGATCATGCATGCGCATCCAATGCTCGCCCAGGGCGCGCCAGTGCGTCCAGCCGGTGCGGTCCCAGCCAGCGAGCGCGATTCCCGTCATCCAGCGCGCCTTTTGCCTGACCGCTGCCGAGATAGTTGCCGGGAAATAGGCGTTGACGGCGATCAGCGGCTGGTTCGGCGCCGGTCGTACCCGCGCCAATATGGCAGTTCCGCCGCGCGCCGCGATGTTGAGCCCCAGCTCATAATCCTCGGTCAGGCTGTCGGCGGCGAACGGCATGCCATCGCGCAGGCTCGCGATCTGCTCGAGCATCGCGTGGCGAACCGCGCAGCCGACGCCAGCCAGTGGTAACGCCGCGCCCAGCAGCTGGCGAACGACCAGATTTCTGCCATGCGCTTCGGCAAATTCGTCGAGATAATGGCCGCCGATCAGCCGCGACCGGCGATGCGGCAGGGGCAGCACGGGCAGCTGCACCGCGTGATGACGGTCGAGCAGCGCGTCAAACAGCCGCAGCTCGAGCGGATGGACCACGTCTTCGGCATCGTGCAGCACCACCGCGCGGACTGGTTTGCCATCAAGCGCGATATCGCGGGCTAGCGCGCGCCACAGCGTGTTGAGGCAATCGGCCTTGGTCGTCGGGCCGGGCCGGTCGTTGATCACCAACCGCACCCGCTGGTCTATTGCCGCTACCGCCGCCACCGCCGTAATCGTGGCGCGATCATTGGGGTAGGTGCCTACGTAAAGCCGATAATCGGGGTGGTCGACCGTCGCCAGCATGTGCCGCAGCATTGCGCCGATGACGGCCGCTTCGTCCCAGGCGGGCACGAAAATGGCGATCTGGCCGCAGCCGCACCCATCGGGATCGGTGGGCTGCGCCCAGCCTGTCCAACGCTTTAGCCGATGCAGCAGGTAAACCGCGTCAATGCCAAGATCGTCTATGCCGCCGAGCAGGAAACCCGTGGCGGCAAACAGCAATATCTCGCGCGTTGCCGCATCCCAGGCGACAAGCAACGCCCCCCAGCCTGCCAACCCACTGCTCAACTCCATCCCCCCGGCGAGTCGCGCAAACGACGGGATCATGACGGACAAAGCAGCAAGATCAAGCCGGGCCTGGAAAGATTTCGCGATGGATTCCGCGCGCGCTGACCTGTAATTTGACGGATAAATCGGGTGAGAGGGGTGCCCAATGAAACGCGCGCATCGGTTGGCGTTCCTGGCTTTGGCGCTGGCGCCAGTTGCCGCTTTGGGCGACAGCAGTCCGCAAGTCGTGATGGCGACGCCGGGCATCGGCAATGGCGCGATTGAACGCTTCACGGTGCGGTTCAGCCAGGCGATGGTGCCGCTGGGCGATCCGCGCGCGCCGTCCCCGTTCAAGGTCGATTGCCCGGTGGCGGGGGAAGGGCGCTGGGTCGACCCGCAGACCTTCGTCCATGAATTCAAGGGGCCGTTGCCGGGCGGCACGGTGTGTACCTTTACGCTCGCGGACGGGTTGAAAAGCGCCAGCGGTTATGAGGTCGGCGGCCAAAAGACGTTCAAGGTTGACGCAGGCGGCCCGACGGCGCGCGCGGTGCTGCCGGGTGAGGACGGGTCCGAAATCGAGGAGGATCAGGTCTTCCTCGTGGCTGCGAACCTCGCGCCGACGCCGCAATCGGTCGCCAACAACGCCTATTGCGCGGTTGATGGGCTGGGCGAAAAAATCCCGGTAGACGTGCTCGGCGCTGATTTGCCGACGCGGCTGCTCGGCGAAATCGGTACTGATCGCTGGGAAGTCAGCAATTTCCTCGACAAGGCGGGCCTGCCCGCGACCTTGCCTGCCGCCGCCAAGGATCGGCAGGCGGCGCTGGGCAATGTCGTCGCGGTCAAGTGCCACCGCCCGCTGCCGCCCGGTCGCGC
>JBOFDB010000434.1:0-5833 GCA_051646545.1 Sphingomonas sp. | reverse complement strand
GCGCGACCTCGGCCCATACCTGCACCGGCGACGGCAATGCGATGGTGCTGCGCGCAGGGTTAGCGCTCCAGGACATGGAATTCGTCCAGTTCCACCCGACCGGCATTTATGGCGCGGGCGTGCTGATCACCGAAGGCGCGCGGGGTGAAGGCGGCTACCTCACCAACTCCGAAGGCGAGCGCTTCATGGAGCGCTATGCGCCCAGCGCCAAGGATCTCGCCAGCCGCGACGTCGTCTCGCGCTGCATGGCGATCGAAATTCGCGAAGGGCGCGGGGTCGGCAAGGAAAAGGACCATATCTTCCTTCACCTCGACCATATCGACCCCAAGGTGCTGCATGAGCGACTGCCCGGCATTACCGAGACGGGCAAGATTTTCGCGGGCGTCGATCTGACGCGCCAGCCGCTGCCGGTGGTGCCGACAGTGCATTACAATATGGGCGGCATCCCGACCAATTATCACGGCGAAGTCGTCCAGCTGAAGGATGGCGACCCCGATGCGGTGGTCCCCGGCCTTTATGCCGTGGGCGAGGCAGCGTGCGTTTCGGTGCATGGCGCCAATCGCCTCGGCTCCAATTCGCTCATCGACCTCGTCGTGTTCGGCCGGGCAACGGGCCTGCGCATCCGCGAGACGCTGAAGGCAGGCACGCCGCACAATCCGCTGCCCAAGGGCTCGGAAGAAATGGCGCTCACCCGGCTCGACCATTTCCGCCACGCGGCCGGCGCCAAGCCCACCGCTGAAATCCGCACGACGATGCAGCGCACGATGCAAAAGCATTGCGCGGTGTTCCGGGACAATGCGCTGCTTGGCGAAGGCCAGACCAAGGTCGCGGAGATCTACAAGTCGATGGGCGATATCGGCATCAAGGACCGCAGCCTCATCTGGAACACCGACCTTATCGAGACGCTCGAGCTCGATAACCTGATCGCGCAAGCGGTGGTGACGATCGAATCCGCTGCCAACCGCAAGGAATCGCGCGGCGCGCATGTGAACGAGGATTATCCCGAGCGCGACGACAAGGAATGGATGAAGCACACCATCGCGACCTTCGATGGCTGGGGCGGCAAGGGCGGCGAAACCAAGATCGATTATCGCCCCGTCCATGACTATACGCTCACCGACGAGGCGGAATATATCAAGCCGAAGAAGCGGGTGTATTGAGGTTGAAGAGGGGAACGCCTCGCAAGGCTTGGTTTGTTTACTCTCGCTCTTATGATCGTCCGTTAGAAGATCTGATACTACCTCTTGCTGTATTGGATCCTCGGACCTCTATTGAGCAAGTTAAAGAGTGCGTTGCAACAATTTGGGCGGTTGAAGGCTTAAGTCCTCGAGAAAAAGTCTATTTCTCTACCCGTAAGAGCAAAATTCCGTACCAACCTGTGGTATCTTCAGGACTTGGGCGACCGTTAATTGTCACCTGTGGCCATGCTCCTTGGACCGAAGCTCGAATGTTCGAAGTCCTAGGGTTTTGGGGCGATGGGCACCTGCAAGTCATCCCGTACCCTCTAATCGATCCGCCAACCACATCTTGATCAGCGCCTGCCGCGCCACGCCGCGCTTGGCAGCTTCGTGGTCGAGGCGGCGAACCATCCAGTCGGGCAGGTCAACGTTGACGCGCTGCTTTTCAAGGCCGCCGCGGCGCGCGCGGGACACATCGAAATAGTGAAGAACATCCTCGCCATCATCGAAGCGGCGATCAATCTCTTCCGCCGGAATCATGGGGGGAGCGATCTTATCAATCTTCGTCATACAGGCGTTCCTCATCTCGACGGGCGCGGCGACACGAAATCAAACGTGTAGCCGATTGCCGGTATGTCACCACCGCCGTCCACAGCTTTGCGTCGATGCGCCCGATGACCAGCCATCGTTCCTCCGTCCCCCCATCGCGTGAAGGAAGTTCCAGCCGATTGGCATCCAGCCACAGCGCCTGCGCTTCCTCGAAATCGATCCCGTGCTTGGCCTTGTTCGCCGCGCTTTTGGCGGGGTCGAAATCGAACATGGCAGGCGTATAGTATAGTTATGGTATAATTTCTACCCCATTCACCGTCGCCATTGACAGTTGCGCTCCGTCCGCTTGAATGGCCGCGCAGAAAGAGGGGCGTTGATGGCACGATCAAATAGGCGGCGAGGATTGGCGGGGTTGGCGCTGGCAGCTTTTGCCCTCCTCACCCCCGCAGCGATTGCGCAGGACGGCGCCTACCAGCCCCCTCGCCACGCCGCGCCCCCGCCCTTTCTTCAGCAGCTCTCGCCATCGGACGTCATTCGTTATGCCGATGCGGGTATCCAGATCGAGCATGATCATCCCGCCACCTGGGCGCTCGCCGAGCATCGCCGGCTCGACGCCGCGCTCGCGCAACTGAAGCCGCAGCGCAAGGGCGTGGTCGATGCCTATGTCGTCGCGGTCGCGCTCGACAGCGATCCCAATTTCGGCAAGGAAGCGCGCGAGGCGGCGCGGGTGCTCAGCCGCCGCTACGATGCCGCTGGCCACACCATCGTGCTCGCCGGATCAGACGGCACGCGCGACAGCGAGCTTGCCATGGGGTCACCCGACAATCTGTCCGCCGCGCTTGCCCGCGTCGCCGAGTTGATGGACCCCAATGAGGACGTGCTGGTGCTCTACACCACCAGCCACGGCGCACCGCTGGGCATTGTCTATAATGACGCCGACCAGGGCTTTGGCGTGATTTCGCCCAATCGGCTGGCGGCGGAGCTTGATGGGCTGGGGATCAAGCGGCGGGTGATCATTTTGTCGGCCTGTTTTGCCGGCGTGTTCGTGCCGGTGCTGGCGTCGGACGATACCGCCGTGCTGACGGCGGCGTCGGCCGATCGCACCTCCTTCGGCTGCCAGGCCGATGCCGACTGGACGTTTTTCGGCGATGCACTGGTCAATCACGCGTTGCGCAAGGCACAGCCGCTCGATGCCGCCGCGCGCGAAGCGGCGGGACTGATCCAGGGCTGGGAAGCGCAAGGCAAATTGACGCCATCGCAGCCGCAGACGAGCATCGGCAGCAACGCCGCGCGCTGGCTGGCGACACTCGATGCACGCACCCCGCGCGCGACGACCGCACCGGTCGGCAGGCCTGCCATCACCCTGCTCGAACGCCGCTGAAACCGGCTTGCCCGCCGTCGCGGCGCACGCCACACTCGTTGCGTTCGGCAGAGAGTCGGGCGGGAGGGAACCTATGCACATCATTCGAATGTTGATCGTCGGCCTGATCGTCGGCGGCATTGCGGCATTTCTTTATCCACACAACCAGCACCTGGGTTTTATCGGCCTGACCGCCGTGGGCATTGGCGGCTCGTTCGTCGGCGGGTTTATTACGCACCTGATCAGCCCGCCCAAGGCGGGAAGCTCGCAGGCGCTGCACCCGGCCGGTTTCATCATGTCGATCGTCGGCGCGCTGGTGCTGATCTTCGGCCTGCGCCTCGTGCATCTGCTTTAGGCGGACCTGCCCCTCTCCAACGCGGAGAGGGGCTTTGTCGGTCAGATCGAAAAACCGCCGTCAATGTCGATGGTGGTGCCGGTGATGTAGCTCGCCTCGTCGCTGGCCAGAAACGCGGCGAGCGCGGCGACTTCGTCAGCCTTGCCGTAGCGGCCAAGCGCCGTCATCGGCGTCAGCGCGCTGGCGAACGGGCCGTCCGCCGGGTTGAGATCGGTATCGATCGGCCCCGGCTGGATGACGTTGACCAATATGCCGCGCCCGCCCAGGTCGCGCGCCCAGCCGCGAGCAAGGCCCGCTACCGCGGCCTTGGTCGCGCCATAGATCGCGCCGCCCGGCACCGGCATCGTATGCGCGTTGACGCTGCCGATGATGAGGATGCGGCCATCATTGTTCAGATGGGGAATCGCCGCTGCCGTGCCGTTGTAAACGCCGTTGACGTTGACGCCGAATTGCTTGCGGAACGATCCCGTATCGCCCGCGTCAATCGGGGCGAATTCGGCAATGCCGGCATTGTGAACCAGAATGTCGATCGAGCCCAATATGGCGACCGCTTCTGCCACGGCGCGCGTCGCATCGGCCTGGTTGCCCGCGTCCGCCTTGATCGCGCCGCCCTCGCGCCCCGCCGCCTTGATCGCGCTCAGCACTTGATTGGCGGCATCCTGATTGCCGGCAAAAGTGATGACGACATCCGCGCCTTCCTGCGCCAGCCGGCGCGCGATTGCCGCGCCAATGCCCCGCGCGCCGCCGGTTACCAGCGCCTTCTTGCCCTCAAGCCTGCCTGCCATGTTTGCTGATCCCATCTCGATGAAGGGCGCGATTGCCCTGCCTGGCGCTAAATGGGACGCGAGCGGAACGCTTCAAGCGACGTCAACCCGATGCATGCCCGATTGCCGATTTTGCACCACCAACCATTTGCGAGCCGCCGCATGCTTGTGTATCCGGGCGCCAGCATACGAGGATTACCGCGAGCCATGGCCGAATTTCTCCTGCCCAAAAATTCAAAGATCACCAGCAAGGGCCGTGCCTTCGCCGCGACGCCAGGCACCAAGCGCGACGATATCAAGACCTTCAAAATCTATCGCTACGACCCCGATAGCGGCGAAAATCCGCGCTATGACACCTTCCAGGTCAATGTGAAGGAATGCGGGCCGATGGTGCTCGACGCGTTGATCAAGATGAAGGCCGAGCAGGATTCGACGTTGACGTTCCGCCGGTCGTGCCGGGAAGGGATTTGCGGCAGCTGCGCGATGAATATCGACGGCAAGAACGGCCTGGCCTGCACCACCGCGATTGAGGACATTAAGGGCGATGTGCGCATCACGCCGCTGCCGCATATGGAAGTGATCAAGGATCTGGTGCCTGATCTCAACCATTTCTACGCGCAATATGCCTCGATCAAGCCGTGGCTGCAGACCGTCACCCCCGCGCCGAGCGGCAAGGAAAGGCTGCAGACGCCCGAAGATCGGGCCAAGCTCGACGGGCTTTATGAGTGCATTCTGTGCGCCTGCTGCTCCACCAGCTGCCCCAGCTATTGGTGGAATTCGGACAAGTTCCTGGGCCCCGCCATCCTGCTCCAGGCCTATCGCTGGATCGCCGACAGCCGCGACGAGATGACCGGCGACCGGCTGGACGAGCTTGAAGACCCGTTCCGCCTCTATCGCTGCCACACGATCATGAACTGCGCCAATGTCTGCCCCAAGGGTCTGTCGCCCGCCAAGGCGATTGCCGAGATCAAGAAGCTGGAGCTCGAGCGCGCGGCCTAACCCCTCCCGCCGTTCGTCCCGAGCGAAGTCGAGGGGCGGGTCAGGGGCAGGTGTCTCGACTTCGCTCGACACGAACGGCGCGATTTGAGCAGCTCACCCCCCTTCCGCTATGTCGAGGCGCCCGATCATCCGGGCTGGATGAGCTGGGAGCTGGCTGATCCCACGCGGTTCAACAGCCTGTTCGGGCGGATGCTGATCCGGGTCGAAGGCGGCATCGCGCGGGTGCGGATGACGCCGGATCGCGTCCATTCCAACCTTTCCAACCATATGCATGGCGGCGCCTTGCTGGGGTTCATCGATATCGCCTTGTTCGCCGCCTCGCGCGGTTTTGGCGTGATCGAGGCGGGAACGGCGGTGACGGTCGATCTGTCGTCCCAGTTTCTGGGCGGCGCACACATCGGCGAAGCCGTCGAGGCGCAGGTCGAGCTGCTCCGCCAGACGCGGCGACTGCTGTTCCTGCGCGGGCTGGTGGTGCAGGGCGAGGGAAAGGTCGCCGCCTTCGCCGCGACCATCCGCAAGCCGACGGCCGAGCGATGATCGCCCGCTGTTTTTCGCCGTTTGGGCCGGGTCGGGCGACGCCTCCTACTACCCTGCTTAAAAGCTCCCTCCTTCGACAAACGCCGGGCGA
>JBOFDB010000153.1:0-7807 GCA_051646545.1 Sphingomonas sp. | reverse complement strand
TGGCGGCGGCGTTAAGATCGGGCGCGACTTTCAGGAACAGCGGCGTCGTGCCGCGCGCCGCCATCGCCGCCGCCAGCAATTCGCGCAGCGCCGCGCCATGTTGCAAATCGCGCAGGCCGGGCGTGTTGGGCGAGCTGATGTTGATTGTGACATAATCGGCGATCGGCGCGGCGAGGCTGACGCCCAGCGCATAATCGGCGATGCGATCCGCGCTGTCCTTATTGGCGCCAACATTGATGCCGAGCACGCCGCGCCGCCGCGCCGCCCGGGCGCGGGGCAGGGCAGCGTGGATGCCGCCATTATTGAAGCCCATGCGGTTGATGACGGCGCGGTCCGCGACCAGCCGGAACAGGCGCGGGCGCGGATTGCCCGGCTGGGGCAGGGGCGTCAGCGTGCCGATCTCGACCGCGCCAAAGCCAAGCGCGAAAAACCCGTCAATCGTCTCGCCATCCTTGTCGACGCCAGCCGCCAGCCCGAGCGGATTGGGGAAGTCGATGCCGGCCACGCGCTGTGCCAGGCGGGGATCGCCAGCGGGGACGGCACCCGGCGTCCCCGCCGCGCCCCAGGCGGCGAGCATCCGGATCGTCAGGCGGTGCGCCGGCTCGGCATCGAGCGCGAACAGCGCGGGGCGGATCAGCGTAAACATCGCCATCGCCATGCCACGCGCCCGGCGTCGAATCCATCCAATACGGTGCGACCGGGCTGCGTCATACAGGAGTCGCGACCCAAGGAGCGGAGGCAACGATGCTCCTTACTTTCGGGCTCGGCCGGGCGACTGGCCGGGCCCATTTTTTGCGCCGATTGTGCGCTTATGTCCCGATCGGGTATAGCATCGTCCAACCGCAGGGGGGCAAAAGGGGGCGCGCGGTGGCGGATATCGGGCTGGACTTTGTCGTGGCGCCGCCCTGCGTTGCCCAGCACATCTCGCTTTTCTATCATTTTTGTGCGCCCGCGCCGGGATTTGACGATACCGAGCGCGCCCAGATCGCGCAGCTGCGCTTTCGCTTGTCGGCGGGCAGCGCGACCTATCATTTCGCCGACGGCACCGCGCAATTTACCGATGGCCATCACGTCATGGGCCCGACCAGCGGCGCGTCGCGCGTGGTGGCAGACGGCGATGTGCGCGTATTCGGCATGGGGATTACCCCGGCGGGCTGGGCGGCGATGATCGGGGTGGAGGCATCAAGCCTGCTCAACCGCATCGTCGATGCGCGGCAATTGTTCGGCGATCGTATTGACGCGGCGGCGGCGGCGCTGGCCCGGGCGACGGATACCGCCGCGATGGTCGAGATTGGCCGCTGCCTGGTCCATGAGCTGGTGCGGGAAGGGGCCGGTGCCTCCGATGATTTCATGCGGATCGTCGACAGCTGGCTGGTCGAAAACGCGTCGCCCGAAATTGATTGCCTGGTCGCCGCAACCGGCCTTTCCCGCCGTCAGGTCGAGCGGCGCTGCAACGCGCTTTACGGCGCGCCCCCCAAGCTGCTCGCGCGCAAATATCGCGCGCTGAAGGCTGCCGTTGCGCTCGCTTCGGGTCAGGCGGCGATCGACGATTTGCTGTGCGACGGCTTTTACGACCAATCGCACCTGATCCGCGAAGTGAAGCAGTTTACCGGGCTGACCCCCGGGCAATTGCTCGCCGCGCCCAGCCCGCTTGCGCGCATGACGATCGACCGCCGATCGGCGCTGGCGGATCGGGTGAGCCCGTTGATCAGCGGGACTTGAGAGGGTGGGCGGAGGATCGCGATATTGCCGCCTGGCATCTCCCCCGTCATTGCGAGCGAAGCGAAGCAATCCAGTTCCCCAAGTCGACGCAGCTGGATTGCTTCGTCGCTGCGCTCCTCGCAATGACGCCCGTGATACTGGCGCTCAAAATACCGCCGCGACCAGCTTCTCGAACGCGCGGGTGCGGTGGGTGAGGGGAGCTTTTTCCTCGGGCAGCATCTCGCCGAAGGTGCGGTCGTGGCCGAGCGGCACGAAGACCGGGTCATAGCCAAAGCCATGGTGCCCACGCGGGGGCCAGACGAGGCTGCCCTCGACCGCGCCTTCGAACCACTCGACATGCCCGTCGGGCCAGGCGAGCGCGAGCGTGCAGACGAAACGGGCGGCCCGGCTGGCGTCCGGCCCCAGCGCCTGCAGCTTGTCCTCGACCTTGCCCATTGCGAGCAGCCAGTCGCGGGTGCCGTCCGCCGTCTCGGCCCAATTGGCGGTGTAGACGCCGGGGTCGCCGTTGAGCGCTTCGACGCATAGCCCCGAGTCATCGGCGAGCGCGACCATGCCCGAAAGGTCGGCCGCCGCCATGGCTTTCAGTTCCGCATTGGCAACGAAGGTCGTGCCGGTCTCCTCGGGCTCGGGCAGGTCGAGCTCGGCCGCCGAAACCGGCTCCATGCCATAAGGCCCGAGCAGCGCGCGGATTTCCTTGACCTTGCCCTGATTGTGGCTGGCGATGACGAGCTTGCCGGGGCTGAGCTTGCGGATCGCTTGCGGAGCGGCCTCGTCGGTCATTGCCCCACCGCGCGCGCTTGCGCGGCGAAGATATCGGCGCAGCCGATGCGGGCGAGGCGCAGCAGGCGGAGCAACGCCTCCTCGTCATAGGTCGCGCCCTCGGCGGTGGCCTGTGCCTCGGCGATGTTACCGTTTTCGAGCAGCACGAAATTGGCATCGGCGTCGGCGGACGAATCCTCATCATAATCGAGGTCGAGCACCGGCGTGCCCTGATAAATGCCGCAGCTGATCGCCGCGACTTTCTGGGTGAGCGGATCGGCCTCGAGCTTGCCGTCCTTGAGCAGCCCGTCAATCGCCAGCCGCAGCGCCACCCACGCGCCCGAAATGCTCGCGGTCCGTGTGCCGCCATCAGCCTGGATGACATCGCAGTCGAGCGTGATCTGCCGCTCGCCGAGCAGCTTCAGATCGGTGACGGCGCGCAGGGACCGGCCGATCAGCCGCTGGATTTCCTGGGTGCGGCCCGATTGCTTGCCCTTGGCCGCTTCGCGCTGGCCGCGCGTGTGCGTGGCGCGGGGCAGCATGCCATATTCCGCCGTCACCCAGCCTTCGCCCTTGCCGCGCAGGAAAGGGGGCACGCGCTCCTCGACCGAGGCGGTGACCAGTACCTTGGTATCGCCAAAGCCGATCAGCACCGATCCTTCGGCATGGCGCGTGAAGCGGGGTTCGATGGTGATGGCGCGCATCTGGTCGGGCGCACGGCCGCTGGGGCGCATGGGGGGTCTCCTGATAATGGTGTCGGACGGCCTTAGCGTGTCAATTGGCCTAGGCCAACCAAACCCTTGATTCGCTACTTATAATACTATATTTACTCCTTATCGGAAATTTAAGGAGATAAAAAATGGAAAAAAGGCAGATCGAAATTGATATTGATGTATACCGCTTTCTTGAGGGGCGGCGCACCTCTTTCGCGCAATCTCAGAACGACATACTCCGTCAATTGGCCGGCCTGGACACGTCCGAAACTATTGTCGATCAACAAGACACCGGGCGGCCTTGGACCGGGAAGGGAGTGACTCTTCCGCATCGAACTAAACTCAGGATGTCATACAATGGCAAGGTCCATGTGGGCGAAATAGCGGACGGTAGCTGGGTTGTTGAAGGGAAGGTGTTCAACTCTCCTTCGGCTGCGGCGGGGGGCGTAGCAAGGACCAAAAAAGGGCAACCAGTGTCGCTCGATGGATGGTCATATTGGGAAGCTCAATTGCCATCCTCGCACCACTGGAAGCGCATTGACCAAATGCGGCCATAGCAATTCTGCAAAGCGGTTGAGCTTGCCACCATACTACCCCAAATAGCGCCCATGTCTGCCTCGCCCGTTTCCGAACTCAGCGATCGTGCGCGTGATGTGTTTCGCATGGTGGTGGAGGCGTATCTGGAGACGGGGGCGCCGATCGGCTCGCGGACCATCTCCAAGCTCTCCGCGCTCAACCTGTCGCCGGCCAGCATCCGCAATGTGATGCAGGATCTGGAGGAACTGGGGCTGCTCGCCGCGCCGCATACCAGCGCGGGGCGGATGCCGACCGATAGCGGGCTGCGGCTGTTCGTCGATGGCATGATGCAGGCGATGGAACCCTCCGCCGAAGAGCGCGCCGCGATCGAATCGCAGGTGGCGCAGGCCGGGCCAGTTGAGGAAGCGCTGGCCGCGACGACGGCGGCGCTATCCGGCCTGTCGGCCTGCGCGGGGCTGGTATTCGTGCCCAAGCGCGAGCTGGTGCTACGGCAGATCGGCTTTGTGCCGCTGTCGACGGATCAGGCGCTCGCCGTGCTGGTGAGCGAGGATGGCAGCATCGAGAACCGCGTCATCGCCATGCCGCCCGGCACCACGCCCGCCGCGCTGATTGAGGCGGGCAATTATATGAGCGCGATGCTCGCCGGGCTGACGCTCTCTGAAGCGCGCGCGCGGATCGAGCGCGATCTGGCGGCGGGGCGCGCGGCGATCGATCAGGCGGCGCGGTCGCTGGTCGAGCAAGGCATTGCGGTGTGGAGCGAAGATGGCGATCGCCGCCCGGTGCTGATCGTGCGCGGGCAGGGGCGGTTGATCGATGCCGCCGCCGCTGCCGATCTGGAACGGGTGCGCGATCTGCTCGATGATCTTGAAGGCAAACAGGAAATCGCGCAATTGCTCGACAGCGCGCGCGAGGGCGATGCGACGCGCATCTTCATCGGCGCGGAGAACAAGCTGTTCGCGCTGTCCGGCTCGTCGGTGATCGCGCGGCCTTTCCATAATCTGGATGGGCGCGTCGTCGGCGTGGTGGGGGTGATTGGTCCGACGCGGTTGAACTATGCCCGCATCGTGCCCATGGTGGATTTTACGGCAGCGGCGCTTGCGCGGCTGATGAGTTAACGGGGTTTTTGAAAAACAATGACCGAGAATGACGCGATGGAAACTGGCGCAACCGAAACCGATAGCGTGAGCGAGGCGGCACCCGCGCCCAAGGCGGACGCGGCGGCCGAGCGCATCGCCGCTTTGGAAAATGAATTGGCAACGGCCAAGCAGGACGTGCTTTACGCCGCTGCCGAGGTGCAGAATGTCCGCCGCCGCGCCGAAAAGGAAGCGGCCGACGCGCGTGCCTATGCGGTGACGGCGTTTGCGCGCGACTTGCTGTCGGTGGCCGACAATCTGGAGCGCGGCCTCTCTGCCATTCCCGCCGAGCTGCGCGAGGATGAGCGGTTCAAGGGCCTGATCCAGGGGCTGGAAGCGACCGGCCGCGAGCTGGCCAATGTGTTTCAGCGCAACGGCATCACGCGGATCAGTGCCGCTGGCGAAATGCTCGATCCCAACAAGCACCAGGCAATGGTCGAAATCCCGAGCGATCAGCCGGCGGGCACGATCGTCCAGGAAATGCAGGCGGGCTATATGATCAAGGACCGGCTGCTGCGCCCGTCAATGGTGGGCGTGGCGAAGGCGGGGGAGTGACGGCGAACAAGCCGGTTCCGGAAGCCGAACCTCGCCACGTTGGCGGGCTGTTGATGATTGGGCTCGTTAGCCTCCCAGCGGTTTTTGTGTGGCTGTTGTTTAGGCCCGGTTATGCTTGGAGCCTGCGTAAGACCGTGCTGATTTATGCGTTTGGTCCAGCATTGATTGGGATGGTTGTCGTGGTGGCTGGTGCCCTTATCGGCATCCGCGTGCATTAGGGGCGTCAATGGCTATCAATCCCAACCTCTCCACCGATCGCGCGACCTTCGTCACGCATCTCGAATGCTCGATGACTGGCGAGCGCTATGAGGCGGATACGCTGCATCAGCTCTCGCGCGTCGGGCGGCCGCTGCTGGTGCGTTATGACCTTGATCAGGTGAAGGCCGCTGTGCCGCGCGCGCTGGTCGAGGCGCGGCCGACTGACCTGTGGCGCTGGCGCGAGCTGCTGCCGGTGCGCCGCACCGAAGACATTGTCAGCCTGGGCGAGATCGAGACGCCGCTCATCCCCATTCCCGCCGCGGGCGGCGCCAATGTGTGGGTGAAGGACGAGGGCCGGTTGCCGACCGGATCGTTCAAGGCGCGCGGACTCGTCATGGCGGTCAGCATGGCGAAGGAACTGGGCGTCAAGCGCATCGCCATGCCGACCAACGGCAATGCCGGCGCCGCGCTCGCCGCCTATGCCACGCGCTGCGGCATCGAGACGATCGTGCTCTGCCCGGATGACACGCCCGAGATCAACGTCCGCGAAATCGCGCTGCAGGGCGCGCGCGTCTATCGCGTCAACGGCCTGATCGACGATTGCGGCGCGATCGTGGGCAAGGGCGCGGCGGAAGGGCTGTGGTTCGACTTTTCGACGCTGAAAGAACCCTATCGCATCGAAGGCAAGAAGACGATGGGGCTGGAGCTTGCCGCGCAGTTCCATTGGAAGCTGCCGCAGGCGATTTTCTATCCCACCGGTGGCGGCACGGGCCTGATCGGCATGTGGAAGGCGTTTGACGAGCTGGAGAAGCTCGGCTGGATCGGCCCTGAGCGCCCCAAGATGTTCGCGGTGCAAGCATCGGGGTGCGCGCCGATCGTCAAGGCGTTCGAGGCGGGCGAGGAACATGCCGAACGCTGGGAGAATGCCCACACCATTGCGAGCGGCATCCGCGTGCCGCGCGCGGTGGGCGACTTCCTCATCATCCGCGCGGTGCGCGAATCGGGCGGGATCGCGATGGCGGTCGACGATGCGCTGATCGAGGAAGCGGTGAATTTCTGTGCGGCGGAAGAAGGCTTGCTGTTGTGCCCGGAGGGCGGCGCGACGCTGGCGGCGTATCGGCTGGCGCTGCGCGACGGGCTGGTGAAAGCGAGCGACCGCGTCGTGCTGTTCAACTGCGCGACCGGGCTGAAATACCCTATGCCCGATCAGAGCCATAGGCTCGACCGGCACGGGGCGATCGATCTGGCATCGCTGTAAGGCGCGCCGACGAGCGGCGTTCAGCCTCTATCCGTCGTCCGGCTGCAATCCGTCATCCCAGCGAAAGCTGGGATCGCTCGGTGGATTGTACCGCATACGATCCCAGCTTGCGCTGGGATGACGTGCATGGAGGGGCGGTTATAGAGAGAACGGCAGCAATGCCTCATACGCCGCCCGCCCCGGCTTGCCCGGCACCTGATGGCCCGTTCGCAGCATCCACGCGTGCCGCACAATCTCGGCCTGCTGCTCGACGCCGTAGCGATGGAACGGTTTGCCTGGCACCAGCTCATAGCCGTAGCGGCAGCAGGGGTGGCGAGCGATCGGCAGGAAGATGCCCTGTTGATGCTGCCAGACATGCGTCATCTCATGGATGAACAGGCCTTGGTCACTTACTGAGCCCGCCGCATAATCCTCGCGCCACGTATGGCCCTTGGGGTGGCAATGGATGTGGCCGAGCGGCGCCATCACCGTTTCGCGCGGCTGGAAAAACGCCCATTTGCCGCGCACGATCCGCACCCGGCTATAATCGATCGTTTCGCCGAACATCTCCCGCGCCAGCGCCACTTCGCCCGGGGTCAAGGCGCGGCGTTGCGGCATGGGCGCGACGCTCAGTAAGGCGCCGGATCACCCGCCGCCACCACCGGCGCGGTGACGGACAGCCGGGTATTGTCGGTAAAGGTCAGCAGCAGCTGGACATTGCTGCCCGGCAGCACGCTGGGGTTGACGTTGAACAGCATCGCGTGCCGCCCGCCCGGCGCAAAGGCGATGCTGGTGCCCGCCGGGACCGCCACCGATTTGATCGGCGCCATATGCGCCATGTTGCCCGCGCCCGTCATGCTCTCATGCAGCTCGGTGCGGATGACGACGGGCGAGGTAACGCTGAGCAGCACCGTATCGGCCGGGCCGCCATGGATGGTGAAATAAGCGACTGC
>JBOFDB010000347.1:0-4058 GCA_051646545.1 Sphingomonas sp. | reverse complement strand
TGGGCCGCGATCGAAACCGGTGCGATTGATCGCACCGCGCCGGTGCTTGCCTGGGCCGCCGACCCGATCGAGGTTTTTTTCCTGCAAGTGCAGGGCTCGGGCCTGGTGCGCACACCGGAAGGAGAGGTGTTGCGGCTCGGCTATGACAGCCAGAATGGTCGCGATTACACCGGGATTGGCGCGCTGATGCGGCAGCGCGGGCTGCTCGCGCCCGGCCAAGCCTCGATGCAGGGCATCTCGGCATGGCTGCGCGACCATCCCGATGAAGGCCGCGCCCTCATGCGCGAAAACAAAAGCTATGTGTTCTTCCGTTTCCTGCCGGGGCCGCCGCTGGGCGCGTTGGGAATAGCGGTGACGGGCGGCGTCAGCGCGGCGGTCGACCCCAAATTCGTGCCGCTGGGCGCGCCATTGCTGCTGATGACCGATCGCGCCGAAGCCAATCGGCTGTGGATCGCGCAGGATACCGGCGGTGCCATTAAGGGCGCCAATCGTGTCGACACCTTTTGGGGAGCGGGGACGGAGGCGACCACCATCGCCGGTGGCATGTCGGCGCACGGCACCGCCTATCTGCTGCTGCCCACCGGCACACTCGCCCGGTTGCGCGGGCGGGCGACGGATGACCGGGGCAATGCGGCCGCGTCGATTATCCCCTGACGAAGCCGCGCTGTGGCGGCGCGTGGTGGCAACGGTCAACCCGCTCGATCCTGGGCATATGCCGGCGGCGGTGGCGCCGCTTGCCGCCGCAAAGGCCGCAGCGACCAAGCCTCTGCCGCCGCCTGAAAAACCCGCGCCGCCGCCATCGCCGCCTGCCAAGGCTCCGCCCGCGATCGGCGTGACGCTTGACGGTGGATGGGATCGGCGGCTGGCGATGGGGCGCATCGCGCCCGACAGCAGCATCGATCTCCACGGGCACAGCCTCGACAGCGCCTATCGCGCGCTTGACGATCATCTCGGCCGCGCCATTGCCCGGGGTGACCGTGTGATCCTGCTCGTTACGGGCAAGCCCCCCCGGCCCGACAGCGAGCGGCCCCATGCGCGCGGCCGGATCAGGGCTGCCGTGGGCGACTGGATCGCCGCGTCGCGCCACGCCGCGCATATCGCCGCCGTGCGCGGCGCGCACCCGCGCCATGGCGGCAATGGCGCGCTCTATATCGTGCTTCGGCGGCCCCGCAACGAACGAAAATATTAACCTCTTCCTGCCAGTGTCCGGGGCCAGTCGGGATGGGCCATATCCCGTGGAGCGCAGGGAACCACGCTGGCAATGGAAGGAGCGACATTAAAGAGCCGCGCCATTGCCTTTGCCATGGCGGCCGGCGCTTTTGCGTTCATCCTGTCGCTGGTTGCGACGTCCAGCGGCGGCATCGGCATGGGCGGCGTCGCTCGCGCGCTGGTTCCGGCGATCGTTTGTGCGGTGATGTGCTGGGGCGCGGCCGAGCGGGCCATCGCTGCCACAGCCGCTGCCATCGACGCGGCGATTGGCCGGCTGGCACGGGCCGCGCAAGGGGATCTGGATAGCCCTATTCCGCAGGAAATCGGGGAAAATGTGCCGCAGCTCGCCAATGCGATGGCGGCATTATTTGAACAGATCGCCGCCAATCTCGACAGCGTTCAGCGGCTCGCCATGTATGATACCGTGACGGGCCTGCCCAATCGGGCGCATTTCCGCCGCAGCTGCGAACGGATGCTGAGCGATTTGCCTGCGGGCGCCACGGCAACCTTGTTCTTCATCGATCTCGATCGCTTCAAGGCCGTCAACGACACGATGGGCCATGCGATGGGGGATATGTTGCTCGGTATGGTTGCCAATCGGCTGCGCGCCGTGGCTGATCGGGTGACGCTGGAGCTCGAATCGCCGCCGCCGCTGATCGGTCGTTTGGCGGGTGACGAATTTACCATGTATTTCCCTGGCCTTGGCGATGCACAAGTGGCGGCACGAATCGGTCGCGGCATCCTGTTCGCGTTGGGCGAGACCTTTGACCTCAATGGCAATGAGGTTGAAATCGGCGCGTCGATCGGCATTGCCCGGCGCCCCGATCATGGCACGACGCTGACCGATATGATGCGCGCCGCCGATGCGGCCATGTATCATGCCAAGGCCATGGGCCGTGGCCGGGCCGAGCATTTCAACGACTCGCTTGCCGCGCAGATCGCCGATCGCGTCCAGCTTGAGGCCGATTTGCGCGACGCGATCGTGCGCAACCAGTTCGCGCTGGTTTTCCAGCCCCAGGTCAGCATGAAGGAAGGCCGCATCGTTGCTGCCGAAGCGTTGCTGCGCTGGCGTCACCCCAATGGCGAAACGAAGTTGCCCGGCACCTTCATCAAGCGCGCCGAGGAAACCGGCATGATCGTCGAGATCGGCGAATGGGTGATCGCGACCGTTGCCGATACCATTGCCCGCTGGGGCCGCATGGGCATTGCCCAGCGGCTGGCGATCAATATCAGCCCGCGCCAGCTCGACCATGCCGATTTCTTCCGCCGCCTGCGCGAGGCGATGCACGCCGCCAATGCGCCCGCCGAGCTGCTCGAGCTCGAAATTACCGAAACGCTGGCAATGCATTGCAGCGACGAAGTGGTCGAGGCGATCTCCGAACTGCGCGCCGATGGGGCAACGATTGCGATCGATGATTTCGGCACGGGCTATTCCAACCTTGCCCGGCTGCGCGATTTGCCGGTGGATCGGGTAAAGCTCGATCGCAGCCTGATCGAGCATATCGCGACCAAGGCGCAGGCGCGATCGATCGTGCATGCCGTGATCGGCCTGATCCACGGCCTTGGCTGCGAAGCGGTGGCCGAGGGGATCGAGACCGAGGCGCAGGCCGAGGTGCTGCGCATCATCGGCTGCGATGTCATGCAGGGCTATGCGATTGCGCAGCCGATGGACGAAGACAAGTTCATCGCCTGGTCACAGGGCGAGGGCCGTCAGGCGCTCGTCGGGTAACAGCCGCTCGATCGCGGCACACCGTTCGCCCTGAGCTTGTCGAAGGGCGGTTCTTCGTGCCGCAAGGTGCAGGCTAAGAAGAACAAGAACGGCGCTTCGACAAGCTCAGCGCGAACGGCGCAGGAGTAGCTTGCGGCAATCAATCAAGCGCCCGCCGCACGATTTCCCCGTAAATCTCCACCAGCTGGTGGAGGTCGGCGATGGCGACGGCTTCGTCGAGCTTGTGCATCGTCGCATTGCACAGGCCGAATTCGACCGTCGGGCACAGCCGCGACAGGAAGCGCGCGTCGGACGTGCCGCCGGTGGTGGAAAGCTCAGGTGCAATGCCCTGGTGCGCGGCGATGGCATCCGCGATCAGCGTCGAGAAATCCCCCGGCGGCGTCAGAAATGCTTCACCGGACACGCGCGCCACCACCGTCGCGGCCGGCGCGTGCCGCTTGACGATGCCCTCAATCCGCGCCGCCAGATCGTCGCCGCGCTGCAAGTCGTTGAACCGGATGCTGAGCCGCGCGGTCGCCCGGGCGGGGATGACGTTGGTGGCGGGATTGCCGACGGTGATGTCGGTGACTTCGATATTGGACGGCTGGAACCAGTCGCTGCCCTGATCGAGCTCGATCGCGTCGATCTCGGCCAGCGCCGCGACCAGCTTGGGGATCGGGTTGTCGGCCAGTTGCGGATAGGCGACATGGCCCTGACGCCCCGGCACCTCGATCCAGATATTGACCGAGCCGCGCCGCCCGAGCTTGATCGTGTCGCCGAGCCGATCCACCGAGGTGGGTTCGCCGACCAGGCAGAGATCGGGCTTAAGGCCGCGCGCCGCCATCCGCTCGATCAGCGCGCGGGTGCCGTAAATGGCCGGGCCTTCCTCATCGCCCGTGATGATCAGGCTGATCGTGCCGTCGCTCGGCGTCCGCGCGGCGGCGGCGACGAACGCAGCGATCGCGCCCTTCATGTCGACCGCGCCGCGCCCATAGAGCAGCCCGCCACGCTCCTCCGGCGCGAACGCACCGCTCGTCCAGCCTTCACCCGGCGGCACGACGTCGAGATGCCCAGCAAAGGCGAAATGCTTGCCGCGACCCCCGCGCACCGCCAGCAGATTCTCGACCGGGCCATCGGGCGC
>JBOFDB010000304.1:0-1181 GCA_051646545.1 Sphingomonas sp. | reverse complement strand
TGATGGGGACCTGCTCGCCAGATTGCAGACGGCACCCATGGTCGCGCAGCTGCGCTATAATGGCAGCGTTGATACGCTGTGGCGGCTGACGGGCGTGGAGGCGATTGGCCTGTCCGGTCCGGTCAGCATCGCGGCTGATGCAACCGGCACCCTGCGCGATCCGCGCATTCGCGGTGTCTTCCGCACCAGCGGCGCGCGGATCGAAAATGCGCAGACCGGCACCGTCGTCACTGGCGTCAGCGCGGTGGGCCGCTTTGACGGCTCACGCCTGCAAATCCGCAATCTGACCGGCGCGACCCGCGATGGCGGCACCGTGACCGGCAGCGCCGATTTCGACCTCGCCGCCGCGCGCGGGTTCGGCATGGACATCCGGCTACAGGCCGACCGCGCGCTGCTGATTGAACGCGATGATCTCACCGCCCGTGTCACCGGCCCGATCCGGATTGTCAGCGATGGCAATGGCGGCGAAATCAGCGGCGCGGTCCAGCTGGTCTCGGGCAGCTTTCGCATGGGACAGGCGACGGCGGCAGGGGCGCTGCCCGTGCTCAATGTGGTCGAACTCAATGCGCCGGCTGACCGGCCTGATCCGGTGGTCAACGCATCGCCCTGGCGAATCGCGATCACGGCGCGTGGGGCCAGCCGGTTCATGGTCACCGGCATGGGCCTGGAAAGCGAATGGGGCGCAGACATCGCCGTGCGGGGCGATGTCACCAATTTCGCGATCACTGGCGAAGCCAATCTGGTGCGCGGCGACTATATCTTTGCCGGCCGCCGTTTCGCGCTGGAGACTGGCCGCATCCGTTTCACCGGTTCGGTTCCCGTTGATCCGATCCTCGATATTGTCGCCGTCGATGACATTGCCGGCATCGACGCGCAAATCCGCGTGCGCGGTACCGGCCAGCGCCCAGAAATCACCTTTACCAGCAATCCTGCGCTGCCCGAAGATGAGCTGCTCAGCCGCATCCTGTTCGGTAATTCGATTACCGACATTTCGGTGGCAGAGGCAGCCCAGCTTGGCGTGGCGCTGGCCTCGCTGCGCGATGGCGGCGGCGGGCTGGATCCGATCAACGCGATCCGCCGTTCCATCGGCCTTGATCGGCTGCGCATCCTGCCCGCCAACTCGGAAATCGGTGCGGGCACCAGCATCGCCGCCGGGGTCAATATTACGCGAAGGGTCTATG
>JBOFDB010000543.1:0-6577 GCA_051646545.1 Sphingomonas sp. | reverse complement strand
GCGCGCTCAATTTCCAAAATTGGCGTTCGCTGCGGCACGATCTGGAGCTTGATCCGGCGGCGGCGCGGACAGTGTTTCTGGCGACGGTCGACGCAGTGCTGGCGGCAATCGCCGATTGAGATTTGGGTAGCTGGCGGAGGGAATGATGATCACGCTGTACGATTTTCCCCGTGCGCCCAGCCCGCGCCGTGCCCGCGTCCTGCTCGCCGAAAAGGGCATTGCGCATGAAACCGTGATCGTTGATCTCGCCGCGCAGGAACAGCTGGGCGAGGGGTTCCGCGCCATCAACCCGCGCTGCACCGTGCCCGCGTTGCGGCTCGAGGACGGCACCGTGTTGACCGACAATGCCGGCATCGCTGCTTGGGCCGAAGCTGCGTTTCCCGAGCCGCCGCTGATGGGGACGACGCCTACCGAAAAGGCCGAAATCGCGAGCTGGAACGTCCGCATCGAGCAGGAAGGCTTTTATGCCGTTGCCGAGGCGCTGCGCAATTCGGCGCCGGGAATGAAGGACCGGGCGCTGACCGGGCCCGTCGATTATGCGCAAATCCCCGCGCTGGCCGAACGCGGCCTGGCGCGCCTGGAGCAGTTTTTCGCGATGCTCGATCAGCATCTGGACGGGCGCGATTATGTCGCGACTGACCGGTTCAGCCTAGCCGATATCAGCGCCGTGATCGTGACGGACTTTGCCCGGATCGTGAAACTGAAGCCCGCCGAGCAATTCGCGCATATCGGCGCGTGGCGCGCGCGCATGGCCGAGCGGCCCAGCTTCTCGCTCTGATGCGGGCGGGGTTGAGAGGCGCCACCTTCCCTCCCGGCCGATTTGCGCGGCGCTTGTCGAAGGGCGGCGTTCCGGGCGGGCGAAACCGCCGCCTTTGGTTGCAGGCAGCGCGCCGACAAGCCCGGCGCCAGCCGAAGCTGCCCCTCTTCGCGGCATTGGCGCTGTGTCTGCTTGCTTCCGCGTGCGCCTCTCAAAACCCGGGCTCATCGGGCCATGGCTGTACGGGCCTGGCCGGATCGCGCATGCGCTGGGTGCCACCGGGGACGTTCCTGATGGGCGCCGACCCGCATTATCCTGAGGAAGGGCCGCCGCGGCTGGTGGCGCTGCCCGGCTTCTGGATCGACGAGCACGAGCTGACCAATGCCGAATTCGCCGCTTTCGTGAAAGCGACCGGCTATCGCACGCTGGCCGAACGCGCGCCGCCGGTGCTGCCCGGGTCGCCGCCCGACATGGCCCAGCCGGGGTCCGCCGTCTTTACCGTGCCGACGCCCGATGATCCGCGCTGGTGGCGATGGAAGGTCGGCGCGCAATGGCGGCATCCCGATGGCCCCGCCACGACCATTGCCGGGCGCGATCGTGAGCCGGTTGTCCAAATCGCTTATGAAGACGCCGTCGCCTATGCGCGCTGGGCGCACAAGGAATTGCCGAGCGAGGCGCAATGGGAATATGCTGCGCTGGGTGGCGCGCGCGCCTTGCCCGACGAGCCGGTCGACACGCATGGCAGGCCCACCGCCAATTATTATCAGGGCGTGTTCCCGGGCCGCAATTTGGGGACGGATGGCTATCCCGGCCCCGCCCCAGTCGGCTGTTTTCCCGCCAATGGCTATGGCCTGTACGACATGATCGGCAATGTGTGGGAGTGGACGCAGGACGCAGCAGGCCGGGGCGATGCCCGCCATGTCATCAAGGGTGGATCTTATTTGTGCGCTGGCAATTACTGCGCGCGCTATCGCCCGGCGGCGCGACAATTCCAGGAACTGGGCCTCGGTACCGATCATATCGGCGTCCGCTTTGTCGACACGCACCGTCCCCCGCCCCGATGATACGCGTCAGCGAAGGCCTGCTTGCTTGTCCTTGACGCGATAAAGTGGCACAGCCAACGCCAATAGAGCGAGGAGGCGCCCATGCAGTCAAACACACCCTTCACCGTCACCAATGCGCTTCATCCCTCGCCCGAACAGCTCGCGGCCTTTTTCGGGGGGGAGGAGGATGGGCCGTTCGTGATGGTCAATCTGCTCAAATTCCGCGAGCGTGCTGCCTATGCCGATGGCCGCGATCCGGGGCTTTCCGGGCGCGATGCCTATCTGCGCTATGGCATGGCCGTGCGGGAGGAATTGCAGCGGGTAGGCGCCACGCCGGGCTATGCCGGGCCGGTAACCGGGCTGATGCTGGGTGAGGTTGGCGATTTGTGGGATATGGTGGCGCTGGCGCAATATCCCTCGCTCGCCGCGATGCGCGCCATGGTGACCGCGCCCAGCTATCAGGCCATTGCGGTGCATCGTGACGCTGGCCTGCTGGGCCAGCTCAACATCCGGACCAAAGGCGTTTTGGCATGACGTTGACCTATGATGTCTATTGGTCGTTCCGTTCGCCCTACAGCTATCTCGTCACGCCAAGGCTAGTCGCGCTCGAGGCGGAATATGATGTGCGCTGTCAGGTGCGCCCCGTTTATCCAATCGCGGTGCGCCAGGCCGGTTTTTTCTCAAACGCCGATCCCTTGTGGTTCAGCTATTTCATGCGTGATGTTTTCCGCTGCGGCCAGTTTCTGGGGGTGCCGATCCGCTGGCCGGTGCCGGACCCGGTCGTCATGGAACCGGCGACGCGGACTTACCCTGAGGAACAGCCCCATATCTTCCGATTGACGCAGCTGGGTCAGGCGGCGGCGGAAGCGGGCAAGGGCCTTGCCTTTATTTCAGAGGTTTCGCGGACGATCTGGTCGGGCACCATCGACAATTGGCATGAGGGCACGCACCTTGCCGACGCTGCGGCGCGGGCGGGACTTGACCTTGCCGCGCTCGACGCCGTCGTTGCCGCGGAAAGCGACCGGCTCGACGCCGCCATCAAGGCCAATCAGGATGCGCAGCGGGTGGGCGGCCATTATGGCGTGCCGCTGATGGTATTCGACGGCGAGCCGTTTTTCGGGCAGGATCGATATGACCAGCTCGTCTGGCGGATGCAGCAGCGGGGACTCGCCAAAAGATGAAACCCGAATATGTCCTGATCGTCGCCATTTACCTAGGCTTTGCCGCTGCCGAGGCATTGGGCGGCGGCTTTGTGCGCCGCCCGGGCCAAACCCGCGCCGATGCGATTGTCGAGCTCGTCAGCACGATCACGCTGTTCGGTGTGACGCAACCCGCGATCCTGTTCACGTCGGTCGCGCTATCGGGCTGGCTGATGCCGGCAGCGGCGGGCAGCTGGGCAGCCTTGCCGGTCGTGGCGCAAATCGCGCTATTCCTGGTAGCCGACGACATGATGCAATATTGGTGGCACCGGCTGTCGCACAGCGTGCCATGGCTCTACAGCCTGCACCGGCCGCACCACAATGCCGCCTATATGTCGGTGCGCATCGTTTATCGGAACAACCTGTTCTATTACGCGCTGATGCCCAGCCTGTGGCTGTCGGGCATGCTGATCTATCTGGGGTTGGGCGGCGTTTATGCCGGCTATGCGGTGGTGAAGATGCTCGTCATCATTGCCGCGCATTCGCATCTTGCCTGGGACGCGCCGCTCTATCGCCGCCGCTGGCTTTCGCCCCTGATGTGGCTGGTCGAGCGCACCATCTCCACGCCTGCCACGCACTGGGCGCATCACGGCAAGCACAAGGCCGATGGCGTGACCAATTATAAGGGCAATTTCGGCAATCTATTGTTCTTTTGGGACGTCTTGTTCGGCACCGCAAAGATCACCCGCCGCTATCCGGCCGAGATCGGTGTGGAGGGCATGGCGGATGTGGGGGCGGCCGAACAGCTGTTCTGGCCGCTGGTCAGGCAGTCGACCGCCGCCGCGCCCGTCGCCAGCCCCAGGCCAGCGCGATAATCGCCACGACAGAACCGGCCAGAACCAGGCCAATGCGCTCCAGCAACGGCACGCCGGTTTCCCAAAAGGCGTTTTCGTTGATCTGCCGGTCGGGGCTATAGCCGTCGGGCATCGGCAGCACCTGATCGCGTTGGGCATAGGCCTGGTAATCGGCGATCATCATGGCCATTCGCGCTGGCTCGCTGGCGCCAAGGTCATGCGTCTCGCCGGGATCGCGGACAATGTCGTAAAGATGCCAGCGACGGTCGCCGAGCGGGGGCAGGTTTCGCACCAGCTTGTAATCGCCCTTGAACAGCGCGGCATTGCCGGTGAGTTCATAGCCGAGCGGGGCATCGGGCGCATGGGCGGCATCGGCGACGCCCGTCAGCATCGGCGCCAGGCTGACGCCGGTCATCGGTTCGGCGGCGATCGGCGCATTGGGAACGCGCGCCAGATCGAGCAAGGTCGGCGCGATGTCGGTGACATGCGCGAAGCGATGGGCAATGCTGCCCGCCTTGACCGCCGGATTGCCGGGCCAGGCAATGATCAGCGGCACCCGCAAGCCGCCTTCCCCCGCGGTGAATTTATACCCCGATAACGGTGCGGCGAGCGCGCTTGCCCAGCTTGGGCCGATATAGGTCATGGTGCCGCGCTTGCCGGCATGGGCAGGATCAAAGTCGTAATAATGGCCAAGCACCAGGCGGTTTAGCCAGCGACTGCGCGGATTGGTCGGCTCTGGCCCATTGTCTGACAACAGGACGAAAACGGTGTTGGCATAGTCGCCCGTCGCCTTCAGGTGATCGATCAGTCGGCCGATTTCATGGTCCGCCGCTTCCGCCATCGCGCCATAGGCCTGCATATAGCGCGCCTGGGCATCGCGTTCCTCAGGCGTCAGCCGCTGCCAGTCCTGCGTCGTCGACAGCGTCGCCATATTGGAAACGGTGGGGACGATGCCCAGCGCCGCCGCGCGCGCCGCACGCGCTTCGCGCAGCTTTTGCCACCCCTCGCCATAGCGACCGGCATAGCGCGCCAGATAGGCATCGGGCGCCTGCACGGGGATGTGATTGGCCATGAAATTGATCGACGCCAGGAAAGGCCGACCGCTGGCGCGTCCCGCGTCGATATAGCCGATCGCCTTGTCGACGATGAAACTGGAGGAATAATAATTGGCCGGCAGGGTGATCGGCTTGCCGTCCTCACTCCAGTCGACATGGTCGTGAAGGCCATAGATCGGCTTTTGCTCGAAATTGTCGGCGCCGGCATCGGGCATCACGGTCGCATGGTCATAGCCGCGCGCGCCGGGCAGCTTCTCCGGCGTTTTGCCCAGATGCCATTTGCCCGAAAAATAGGTGCGGTAATCCGCCGCGTGCAGCCGCTGCGCGATCGTGGCGACGCGATCATTCATCACCGTGTCATAGCCGGGCTTGCCGACATGATCGGGCGGGATCGTCTCCGGCATATCGCCCAGCCCGGCGCGGTGATTGGAGACACCGGTTTGCAGCATTGCCCGCGTCGGCGCGCACGAGCCTGCGACATGGAAATCGGCAAAGCGCACCCCTGCCGCTGCCAGGGCATCGATATTGGGGGTGCGGATTTCGCCGCCAAAGGCGCCGATATCGGTAAAGCCCCAATCATCCATCACGATGAGGACGATGTTGGGACGGCGAGTGGCGGCCGGGGCGGCGGCCTTGCTGGCCATGGCCGGGGGTTCAGGGGTGGATGCGGTGGCCGCTGCGGCCATTGCCAGCACGGCCAATGGGACCAGCGCGCGCCGCGTCACAGCAATTGCTTCCGGTTGATCGCGGTGCTGCCCGTGGGAAGGCTGAATACCATGCCGTCCTCGCCAATGGTGATGGGGCCGTCAAAGTGCGCCGACGCCTCACCCAGAAAGGCGGGATAGGCAAAGCGCGTCGGCATGGGCGGCACGATATGCGTCAGCACCAGCGCCCGCACCCCGGCGGCGCGCGCGGCATCCGCGGCCTGTTCCGGCGTGGTGTGGTAACCGGGAATGTCGTGCATGATCTGGGCGGTATTGGCCTGGCCATGCGCCGCCAGCGCCGCGCCCATGCGCGCCACGATGCGCGGCTGCAGCGCCTCATGCACTAGCAGATCGGCACCGCGCGCCGCCTGCACCAGCACCGGCGTGGGGCGGGTATCGCCGCTCACCACCACCGATCGGCCCTTATAATCGAACCGATAGCCGACTGCCGGACGGACGGGGCCATGATCGACGGAAAAGGCGGTGACGCGCACGCCGTCCAGCGTCGCCACCGTCGCCCCTGCGCCCGGCACCGGGAAAGGCTGGGCGATGCCGCCCGCGCCGCTGGGGGGGGCGACTTTCGGCCCATGGTGCGCGGTGCGATAGCCGCTGTCGAGCGCATAAGCGGCGTTGAACCCGGCCACCACCTGCTCGACACCAGGCGGCCCCGACACGGGCAGCGGTGCGGTCGCCGACCCCCCGGTCCAGCGCAGCAGCATCAGCGCGCCAAGACCGTCAATATGGTCCGAATGGAAATGGGTCAGGAACAGTCGGTCGACATGGCCGATCGGCAGGCCCGCCAGCAACAACGTCCGCGCCGCGCCGTCACCCGCATCGACGATGAAGATGTGCTTGCCCGCGATAATCGCGGTGCATGGTCCGGCGCGGGTGGGATCGGGCAGTGGCGATCCCGTGCCGCACAGAAACACGTGCAGCCCGTCGCCCAGCCCCGCCGTTGCATCGCGGCCGACGCGATGGTCGATGGTGCGATCGATCACCATCTCGGCAAGGCGCCGCTGCCCCAG
>JBOFDB010000509.1:0-2789 GCA_051646545.1 Sphingomonas sp. | reverse complement strand
CGATGTGCTGGCCGAAGATCATGGCTATGAGCAGGTCGTGCCCCCCTTGCTGGTGCGCGACGAAGCGGCGTTCGGCACCGGGCAGCTCCCCAAGTTCGCCGAGGATCTGTTCAAGACGACCGATGGCCGCTGGCTGATTCCCACCGCCGAAGTCAGCCTGACCAACATCGTCCGCGAGCAGATTTTGCCTGAAGAGGCCCTGCCGCTGCGCTTCACCGCGCTCACCCCGTGCTTCCGCTCCGAAGCGGGCGCGGCGGGGCGCGATACGCGCGGGCTGATCCGCCAGCACCAGTTCGAAAAGGTCGAGATGGTCTCCATCACCACGCCCGACCAGTCCGAAGCCGAGCATGAGCGGATGACCGCGTGCGCCGAAGATATCCTGACACGACTCGGCCTCCCTTTCCGCCGTATGAAGCTGTGCACCGGCGACATGGGCTTTTCCGCCGCTCGCACCTACGATCTGGAGGTGTGGCTGCCCGGCCAGGGGCGCTATCGCGAAATCTCGAGCTGCTCGACCTGCACCGATTTCCAGGCGCGGCGGATGAATGCGCGCTATCGCCCCGCCGAGGAGAAGCAGACGCGCTTCGTCCACACCCTCAACGGCTCGGGCCTCGCGGTCGGCCGCACGCTCGTTGCCGTCATCGAGAATTACCAGCAGGCGGATGGATCGGTCGCGATCCCCGAGGCACTGCACCCCTATCTCAAAGGCCTCAACCGGCTGGAGCCTGCCCGCTGATGCGCATCCTGCTCACCAATGACGATGGCGTCAACGCACGCGGCATGGCGGTGCTGGAGGCGATCGCGCGCGAATTGTCCGACGATATCACCATCGTCGCGCCGATCGAGGAGCAATCGGGCAAGAGCCGCTCGCTCACCATCACCCAGCCCATCCGCTTGCGCCAGTTGGGCGAGCGGCGCTATGCCGTCACCGGCACGCCGACCGATGCGGTGATGATGGCGCTGGCGCATGTGATGAAGGATGCCCCGCCCGATCTGATCCTGTCCGGCGTCAATCGCGGCGCCAATCTGGGCGAGGATGTCAGCTATTCGGGCACCGTCGCCGCGGCGATGGAAGGCGCGCTCGCCGGCATCCGCTCGATCGCGCTCAGCCAGCGCGAAGCGGTGCGCGGCAGCGGCGATCAGGTGACGTTCGATTGCGCCGAGGCCTGGGGCGCCAAGGTGCTGCGGCCGTTGATCGAGGCGCCGCTCGCGCCGCGCAGCCTGGTCAATATCAACTTCCCGCCGGTCGCGCCCGATGAGGTGAAAGGCGTCAAGCCCGTCGCCCAGGGGCTGCGCGATTATGGCGGGTTAAAGCTGGTCGAAGGGACGGATCCGCGCGGCTATCCCTATTTCTGGTATGGCCTGCGCCGCGTTGCCCACACCCCCGCCGCCGATACCGACCTTGAGGCAATCGAGCAGGGCTATATCACCGTTACGCCCCTGCATCTCGACCTGACACATCATGGCTCGCTTGCTATGCTGCGCAACGCCTATCGATAGGAATGGAGCGTCATCATATAATCCTATCGTCACCCCGGCCTTGAGCCGGGGTCCCGCTAAAAGTGAGCCGTGGGAAGAAGCGGGACCCCCGGCGCAAGGCCGGGGTGACGGGAGGCGATAAGGAAGATCGCTGGCAGTGTCAGCGAAAGCGGAGCGGGAGGGAATGGAATTGGGCAAGGGGTTGGCAAGCATCGCGCTGGCGCTGCTGATAGCGGGCTGCATTCCCAACCAGGATTATATCCCCGCCGATCAACCGCCCCCCGATCGCGGCCGCGGCGATGCGCCCGAACGGCTCGTTCCGCCCGATTTCGGGCCGGAACGCGGCGATGACGCCACCCGATCCCCCGCGCCGCCGCCGCGCCAGCCCTGGGAAATGCGCCCTGTCACCGCTGATGCGCAAAGCGTTGCCGATGGCGACTATGTCGTTCAACCCGGCGATACGCTGCGCGGCATATCGGCTATCACCGGCGCGGGATCAGAAGCGATTGCGCGCGCCAATGGTCTCGCCGCGCCCTTTACCATCGCCGTGGGCCAGCATCTCCATATTCCCGGTGGGCGCTATCATCTGGTCCGGGCGGGCGAGACGGGGATTGCGATTGCACGCGCTTATCGCGTGCCCTGGTCGCGGATCGTCGATGCCAATCAACTGACCGAGCCCTATCTGCTGCGCGCTGGCATGCGGCTGTTGATCCCGACCGATGATGGCTCGCCGCCGCTCGAGCTTCCCGCGAAGCCCGTCGCAACGGCCGGCGGGGACCGATCGCTGGGCCTGATCATCGACGATATCGTGACGGGCGGGGAACCGGCGCTGCCGCCCGGTGACCAGCCAACACGCACGCCCTCGCCCTCGCCCGCCCAGCTGCTGCCGCCCGATACCCCGATTGCGACGCCCGGTCATTTCAATGGCGCGTTCGCCTGGCCGGTCAACGGCACTGTGATCAAGCGCTTCGGGCGCGGCAGCACGGGCGAGCGCAATGATGGCATCAAGATCGCGGTGCCGCTCGACACGCCCGTCAAGGCGGCGGCGGACGGCGTGGTTGCCTATACCGGCGACGGTGTCGCGGGGCTGGGCGGGCTCATCATCGTCAAGCATGGCGATGGCTGGACCACCGTTTACGGCCATGCCGCGCGCGTGCTGGTGCAGCGTGGCCAGAGCGTCAAGCGCGGCCAGACCATCGCGCTATCGGGCGCAACGGGCTTTGCCGACCGGCCCGAACTGCACTTCGAACTGCGCAAGGGCCGCACCCCGGTCGACCCGCTGAGCGAGCTGCCGGGCCGTTAATGGCGCT
>JBOFDB010000286.1:0-1168 GCA_051646545.1 Sphingomonas sp. | reverse complement strand
GCGCATGCGATCGACGATCAGCTGGCCCAATTGGCGCACCCGATCGGGCGCGGCCCCTTCATCAAGGATGATGGCGAATTCATCACCCCCCAGCCGCGCGACAATGCCGTCATGGACCAGCGTCGACAATTCCTCCCCGATCAGCCGCAACAGGGCATCGCCAACCGGGTGACCAAGCGTGTCGTTGATGCCCTTGAAGCCATCGAGATCAAGGCACAACACGCTCACTTGCCCGCCGCGCTTGACCAGACGCGCCAGCGCCGCATCAAGCTGTTCGCGAAACAGCACGCGATTGGGCAGGCCGGTGAGTGAATCGTGAAAGGCGAGATGGGTAATGCGGTTTTCGCGCTCGATAATGCCTGCCGACATGGTGTTGAAACTTTCGGCAAGCCGCGACAGCTCATCCTGCCCCGCCACCGCAACTTCGGTGCGGGTGCCCTCTTCCAGCGCCTTGGCGGCGGCATCGAGCGCCGCAACGGGCCGGGCAATGGCATCCGCCAGCCGACGGCTGCCCCAGACCACGAGCAGCAGGCCGAAAAGCCCAGCAGTGACAAGCCCGAGCTGAAGCAGGCGATAGGGGGCAAGGGCGGTCGCCAGCGGATAGCTGAGCAGCAGCATTGCCTGCGCGCCATTGCCATCGCCCGCAAGCGGATGCGCCAGCACCAGCGCCCCGCCAATGCCATTGCCAAGCGTTGCAATGCCGTCATGCGGCTGGCGCAGAAACTGTGTCAGCCGGGCGTCGTCAACCGGGGCGGTGCCCGCAGCGACGGCCCAGCCCCGGGCGCCGTTATTGCGGATGATGGCGGCATTCAGCGGAACCGCCGACAAATGCTCCAGCGCCCGCATTTCGGCATTGTCGAGGCGGATCGCGAAAATCACCCAGCCGATTTCGGTCGGCGCCATGATCGGCGACAGGACGACACGGTAGACGCCGCTACGCGCGGTGACGACGGCACTGCGCGCGCCCTCGGGCAAGTCAAACGGCAGCTTTGCCACGACCGGTCGCAGATCGGCCGCGCCATCGCCGATGACATGGCCCGATTGATCAACGACAAAGGCGTTGTCCACCTTGGCGCGCGTGCGCAGCGTTTCCACCGCCGAGCCGATGGTCGGCGCGTCGCCGCTCATCACCGCGCTGCGAAAGCCGAAGTCACGCGCCAGCACATCA
>JBOFDB010000121.1:0-4348 GCA_051646545.1 Sphingomonas sp. | reverse complement strand
CCGCGCTGATCAGCGGTGCGACGGGGGACAGGCTGGCGGCGGCGGGAATCATGCTGACGCTGATCAGCGCGGAGGGCCGCATCAAAGCCGCCAATCGCGTCTTCCGCATCCGCGCCGTCGGCGAAGACGCAGGCGATCTTACGGGCCGCGATTTTGCCCGTTTTCTGATCACTGATACCGCTGGTGCCGTCCATTTTGAGCGCGAAGGCGCCACCGGCCCGTCGCTGCGCGTGCTGCAAATCCCCTTCATCGAAGGCGATGACGCGCCGATGTTGATCGCGTTGCTCGATGAAGAGGGCCAGGCGCTACCGGCGGCAGGCGGGCTGGACAGTGGCGGGCAGGCGCGCGCGCTGGTGTCGCTGGTGCCGTTCAGCCTGGCGCTGATCGATCGCGAAGGCCGCATCCTTTACATGAACGACGCCTTTGTGCGCGCGGCCGGAATCGATGCCGCCAATCCGCCGCTTTATCCAGGCGATCTGGTGGTGCGCGAAGACAAGGCCGCGGTCGCCGATGCGGTGCGCCGCTTTACCAATGGCGCGTCGCATTCCACTGACATGGCGGTGCGGCTGGCGACGCGCCCTGAAGAGCCGGTATCGCTTTCCATCGCGGGCGCGCGCGGCATGGGCGATGCGGCGGTGCTGCTCAGCCTGAAAGGCGATGGCGCCGAAACCCAGCTGCAGCGCGAAGTGGCGCAGGCCAGCAAGATGCAACCGATCGGCCAGCTTGCCGGCGGCGTCGCGCACGATTTCAACAACATCCTGACGGCGATTATCGGCCATTGCGACTTGATGCTGATGCGTCATTCGCCCGGCGACAGCGATTATGACGATATCCAGCAGGTAAAGGCCAATGCCAATCGCGCCGCCAGCGTGACGCGCCAATTGCTTGCCTTTTCGCGCCAGCAGACGCTGCGCCCGCAAGTCATCCAGCTGCCCGACGTGATTTCGGAAGTGTCGTATCTGTTGAAGCGGCTGCTTGGCGAGACAATCACACTGACGGTGCAGCATGGCCGGGGGCTGGGGCCGATCCGGGTTGACCCGGTGCAGCTTGAGCTTGTCGTCATGAACCTGGCGGTCAATGCCCGCGATGCGATGGCGGCGCGGCACCACCATGGCGGCGGCACGCTCACGATCCGCACCCTGGCGGTGTCGCAAGCCGAGGTGCGCAAGCTTGGTTCGGACGTGCTGCCCGTCGATGACTATACCGCCTTGCAGATCGCCGATACGGGCACCGGCATTCCTCCTGACGTGCTGCCCAAGATTTTCGAACCCTTTTTCACCACCAAGGAAGTGGGCAAGGGCACGGGGCTGGGGCTGTCGACCGTTTACGGCATCGTCAAGCAATCCGGCGGCTTTATCTTTGCCGATTCGAAAATGGGGCAGGGCACGACCTTCACCATCTATTTTCCGGTCCACAATGCCGCCGCGGGGGGCGGCAAGACCAAGGCACTGCCCGCCAAAGTCCGTCAGGGCGAATTATGGGGCAGCGGCACCATCCTGCTCGTCGAGGATGAGGATATGGTCCGCACCGTCGCCGAGCGGGCGTTGAAGCGGCAAGGCTATTCGGTGCTGACCGCCGAAAATGGCGAAGTCGCGCTCGAAATGCTGGCCACCAATCCGCGCCCCGATTTGCTGATTTCCGACGTGATGATGCCGCTGCTCGACGGGCCGACCATGGTGCGCCGGGCGCGGGAGCGATATCCCGACCTCCCCATCCTGTTCATGTCGGGCTATGCGGAGGAAACCTTGCGCAAGTCGATCGACCTTGATGAGGTGCATTTCATCGCCAAGCCCTTTTCGGTTCAGCAACTGGCCGAAGCAGCTCGGATCGCGCTTGCAACCAAATAGGGGCGGGCGCGTTGCATCGCGTTGACCCGAACACGGGGATGATAAGGGGACGGCGATGGCGCATCGCATCTTGATCGTCGAGGACGAGCCGCTGATCGCGATGATGATCGAAGATTTCCTGGATGAGCTTGGCTATCAATCGGCGGGTACAGTCGACACCGTCGCCGACGCGATGGCGCGCGTGAAAAGCGGTGAGGTCGATGCCGCGATCCTCGACGTCAATCTGCGTGGGGGCGAAAAAAGCTGGGCGATTGCCGACGCGCTGGACGACGCCGACATGCCCTTTCTGTTCGCCAGCGGCGGGGAGGAGGCATCAATGCCCGAGCGGCATCGCGGCCGCTCGGTCCTGATCAAACCGTTCACAATGGATGCGATTGCCCGGGCGCTCGATCTGCTTCGCGCAGGCCAGTAACGCACGGCCAAGGGGCGAGCGATTTTATTTCGCGTCACCTGTCGTTCCCCACTTGTTCCGTCGGAACATTTCATGTACGTCGCATCCAACAGATTGAACGGGGCGCATCGACCCGCTAGCGACGGAGGTTCCTGTGGCGACACCTTTGAAGGTCATTAACGGCAGCATGGCAACATCCAACGACAAGGCGGCGAGCGATCGCCAGAAGGCGCTCGACGCAGCGCTGGCGCAGATCGACCGCGCGTTCGGCAAGGGCTCGGCGATGCGGCTGGGTCAGAAAGAGGCGATGCAGGTCGAAGCGATTTCGACCGGCAGCCTCGGTCTCGACATTGCGCTCGGCGTCGGCGGTTTGCCGCGCGGCCGGGTGATCGAGATTTACGGGCCGGAAAGCTCGGGCAAGACGACGCTGGCGCTCCACGTCATCGCCGAAGCGCAGAAACAAGGCGGCATGGCGGCCTTTGTCGATGCCGAGCACGCGCTTGACCCGGTTTATGCGCGCAAGCTTGGCGTCGATATCGATCAACTCATCGTCTCGCAGCCCGATACCGGGGAGCAGGCGCTGGAAATCACCGATACATTGGTCCGCTCCAACGCGATCGATGTGCTGGTGGTCGATTCGGTTGCGGCGCTGGTGCCGCGCGCGGAAATCGAAGGCGAAATGGGCGATAGCCATGTCGGCCTGCAGGCGCGGCTGATGTCGCAATCGCTGCGCAAGCTGACCGGCTCGATCAGCCGTTCGCGCTGCATGGTGATCTTCATCAATCAGCTGCGCCAGAAAATTGGCGTGATGTATGGCAACCCCGAAACAACGACGGGTGGCAACGCGCTCAAATTCTATGCGAGCGTTCGTCTCGACATTCGCCGCACTGGCCAGATCAAGGACCGTGACGATATCATCGGCAACACGACGCGGGTGAAAGTCGTCAAGAACAAGGTGGCGCCGCCGTTCAAGCAGGTCGAATTCGACATCATGTATGGCCAGGGCATTTCCAAAATCGGCGAAGTGCTCGATCTTGGCGTCAAGGCTGGTCTGGTCGAAAAATCAGGGGCCTGGTTCTCGTACGACAGCGTCCGCATTGGCCAGGGTCGCGAGAATGCCAAGACCTATCTCGCCGAAAATCCTGACATGGCTAACCGGCTGGAAACCGCAATCCGTAACCGGATGGACAAGGTTGCCGAAGAAATGATGACGGGTCCCGACGGCGACGCCGACGACGACTTGTAAGGATTGTGTAAGGTTCGCGACGCTCCCTCCCGTCGCATGCTCGGAAAGGCCCGCCACTCCCCCCGGCGGGCCTTTCATGCATTTGAGCGCCGACGCGCCCGCGATTGCGCGCTGGCCTTGTGCTTCGCCTTGACGCATGGCGTAAGTCGCTATGGTCGGTCACCGTCCTTGGCGGCGCGTCGCTAGGGCGATTGGCGCCACGTTTGGCCTGGCGGTGGGCGCTAGGGCGGACGTCATTGCCTCGTCTGTTACGGGCGGCGCAGTGGCAGGGGAAAAGCGAGATGGACACAATCGAATGGACCGGGCCGGTGGGTGATGCCTGGGCGAGCGAATGGCACCGCACGGACCGTAGTTTTTCGGGACTCGACCCGGCGCTCAACCGCCATCTCCTCGATCACCTGCCGGAACGGGCAGACCGTATCGTCGATATCGGCTGCGGCGCGGGCAGCACCGCCATCGCGATCGCCCAGGCACGCCCGCAAACCCGCGTTATCGGCATCGATCTGTCCGCTGCCCTGCTAGATGTCGCCCGCAGTCGCGGCAATGCGGTCGCCAATCTGGACTTTCGGCACGGCTCGGCTGAGCGGGCGGTTGCCGAACTGGCGCCGGTCGACGGCTATATCTCGCGCCATGGCGTCATGTTTTTCGGCGATCCGGTTGCGGCCTTTACCGCGCTCCGGGCAAGCGCGGCGCCGGGCGCGCCGTTGCTCTTTTCGTGCTTCCGGTCGATTGCCAGCAATCCCTGGGCGAGCGAACTTGCCGCAGCCTCATCCGGCGGGGCGGCGCCCGTTACCGACAGCACCGATCCCGGACCCTTTGCCTTTGCCGATGCCGAATATGTTGAGCGTATCCTCACCGCTGCTG
>JBOFDB010000069.1:0-1159 GCA_051646545.1 Sphingomonas sp. | reverse complement strand
GCAGCCGGCGGTGGTGGTGGTCGGCGGCGGCTTCGGCGGCGCGACGGCCGCGCGCGCGCTGGCCCGCACCGGCCATGCCGTGACGCTGGTCGAGCGTGACGCGGCTTTCCTCGCCTGTCCGTTCAGCAATGCCGTCCTGGTCGGCCTGCGCCGGCTCGATCAGCAGCGCTTCAATTATGACGGGCTCGCCGGTGCCGGGGTGAAGCTCGTCATCGACAATGCCACGGCTGTCGATCCGGCGGCGCGGCGGGTGACGCTGGCGGGCGGCGCGACGCTTGGTTACGACCGGCTGATCCTGGCGCCCGGCATCGCGCTCAACCATGGCGGCATCCAGGGCTATAGCGCCGAAGCCGCGGAGATTCTGCCGCATGCCTGGCGGGCGGGCGCGCAGACGACATTGCTGGCGCGTCAGCTCGAGGCGATGGCCGATGGCGGCACGGTGGTCATGTCGGTGCCGGCCAATCCCTATCGCTGTCCGCCCGGCCCCTATGAACGCGCCAGCCTGATCGCCTGGTACCTGAAGACGCGCAAGCCGCGCTCCAAACTGATCGTGCTCGACGCCAAGGACACCTTCTCCAAGCAACGGCTGTTCCAGAAGGCCTGGAGCGAGCTCTATCCCGGGCTGGTCGAATGGGTCGGCCAGTCGGCCGGCGGCACGGTGACCTCGGTCGAGGTCGGCGAAAAGACGCTGGTCACCGATTTCGGCCGGCACAAGGGGGACGTCGTCAACATCATTCCGCCGCAACGCGCCGGCCGCATCGCCGAGCTCGCCGGCGTCGCCGATCGCAGCGGCTGGTGTCCGGTCGATCCGGTGTCCTTCGAAGCGCGGCGCCAGCCAGGCATTCATGTCGTCGGTGATGCCGGCATCATGGGCGCCATGCCGAAATCCGCCTTTTCCGCCAATGCCCAGGCCAAGGCCTGCGCGCTGGCGGTGGCCGCATTGCTGCGTGGCGGCGAGCCGCCGCCGGTCCGGCTGATCAATACCTGCTACAGCCTGGTCGCGCCCGATTACGGCATCTCGGTCGCCGGCGTCTATCGGCCGGCCAATGGCCTGCTCGCCGATATCGAGGGCGCCGGCGGCACCAGCCCGCTGGATGCGCCGCGCGAGCAGCGCAATGCCGAGGCGCGTTATGCCGAAGCCTGGTTTCAGACCATCACC
>JBOFDB010000114.1:0-6110 GCA_051646545.1 Sphingomonas sp. | reverse complement strand
TTGGGCTTGCGACTCAAGGACCGGCTGTTGCAATCCGGCTTTGAGCACCGCTTTGTCGCGAAAGGGAGGTTTCAGGGGCTGATGGCATCAATCCCGGTCAAGATCATCACTCACCCGCAGCCAGGCCTTTACGGCGCGGCAGCGGCTTTCGCGCAGGAGCATGCGGGATGAACGATATCGCGGCGATCATGCGCACCAGTGCCGTCGTTCCCGTGCTCGTCGTCGATGATGTCGCCACTGCCGCGCCGCTGGCCGAGGCGCTGGTTACAGGCGGCCTTAAGGTATTGGAAGTCACGTTGCGCACGGCGGTCGCGCTCGACGTGATCCGCGAGATGAAGCAGGTGCCGGGCGCCATTGTCGGCGCGGGCACGGTCGTGAACACCGAGCAGTTCGACCAGGTGATGAACGCCGGTGCCGAATTCATCGTCTCGCCGGGGCTGACCGAGCGACTGGCGACGCCGATCATCCAGAGCGATGTGCCCTATCTCCCCGGCATTGCCAGCGCGGGCGACATCATGCGCGGACTCGACCTGGGACTCAGTCATTTCAAATTCTTTCCGGCGGAAACCAGCGGGGGGTTAAAGGCGCTGAAGGCGCTCGCCGCGCCGTTTTTCCAATGCCGCTTCTGCCCAACGGGCGGCATCAGCGCGGCGACCGCGCCCGAGTGGCTGGCGTTTGATCCGGTGCTGTGCGTCGGCGGTAGCTGGGTGACCCCCAAAGGCGCATCGATGGACGAGGTTACAGCGCTGGCCCGCGCCGCCGCCGCGTTGCGAGACGATCGCGCATGACCGCAATCGAGCCGCTCGCCATTCGCGGCGACGTCAACGCTGGTGATGGTAATTTCGACGCGGCACTGGGGCCTGACGGCATCATCGGCGTCACCATTCGCGGCTTGTGGACCAATCAACAGGTCGATCGCTTCTTCACCGCGACCGAGCCGCTGCGCAAGGCCGCGCGCGCGAGCGGCAACCGTGCGCTGCAACTTGTCATGGTCGAAACGGTGCAGCCGCCCTTGGTCGCCTTGCACGTGCGCAACCGGGCCCTGACGGTCAAGCAACCCGGCGACCGCAATGCCTTCATCGTCGCGACGCAGCTGTCCAAGCTGCAGATCAGCCGCCTTGCCAGCACCCGCGATTTCGGCCTGTTTACCGATCGCGTCGCGGCGCGGCATTGGCTGCTCGACGATCGGGCAGCCAGAGACTGATCACCGCGCCGTCACCTGTCGTTCACTGCCGCCGACCGCGCTTCCTCCGCCGCGATGGTGATATTGTCGGCGCCGCCAAGGTCATCGCCCGTGATTTTGCCTGCCCCCGGGCCTGCGCCCAGATCGGCACCCGTCATCGGGTCTTCATCGGGGTGCGACCGGGTGCGCGTTGCAAAAGCGGTCAGCGTTTCGGCATCGGCTTCATCAAGCACGACGCTTGCCTGGCCGTCGCCGCCATCGACGGGGAGCTTCGCCTCGACATCGTCGATGCGGTCCCATTGCTCGCCGCTGTTCCACGCGCCCGTCATGTCGCCATCGCCCCGCGACGTGTTCACATAGGCATTGGTATAGGGCTTAATGCCCGGCAGCTTGCCCGGCGGGAAATTGTCCTTGATCGTGTAAAGTGCTTTTTCGAAGCTTTTCTGGTGGGCGATTTCGCGCGTCATCAAAAAGCCGAGCGCCTCTTTGACGCCGGGATCGTCAGTGATGTTGATCAACCGCTCATAGACGATCTTCGCCCGGCTTTCGGCGGCGATGTTGGACCGCAAATCGACCGCAGGATCGCCGCGGCTGTCGATATAGGCGCCGGAGAAGGGCACCCCCGACGAGTTGGTGAGCGCCGGCCCGCCGCCATAAAGGATCGACTGGGTGTGGCTGTTGCCCCCGGCATTGATCGCCAGGTAAAGCTCGGCTTCCTCCATCGCGGCTTCGGCCAACTGCGCCTTGGCGCCGCGATTGAGCATGGCGACGATCGAGCCGATGACTTCCAAATGGCTCAATTCCTCGGTCGCAATATCGAGCAGCATGTCCTTGCGCCCGGCATCCTCCTCAGCGAGGCCTTGCGTGAAATAGCGCATCGCCGCGGCAAGCTCGCCGTCCGGCCCGCCAAATTGTTCGAGCATCAGCGAGCCGAGCGCCGGGTTGGGCTCTGACACGCGAACGGTATATTGCAGGCGCTTGTTGTGCATGAACATGATTGGTCCTCCGCCCGCCCAAGGAGGATGGCGAGCTTGATGACCTTGGCAATCGCCCAGCCCGGCGCCGCGTTCCCGTCATCACGGCGCCGGATGGTATTGCCATTAATGCAGGCTAGGTTGTGAACTCATCAACGGCCGCTTGCGGCACAAGGACTTAATGACCGACGGAGGTGGGGAGCGGACATTCGCTTTACCGTCGCCCCGTGCTCGACACGGGGCTTGGCTTTTCTCCTGCCGCCGCCGCGACGTGGGAGCGGTGGTTCGGCGCCGCTACGCAACAAGGTTAGCCTAGCCCCGTGTCAAGCACGGGGCGACGAAGAGGAAGATGGCGGACTTTACAGGCGAAATGCCGACAGACCGCTTTAATGAGTCCACGGCCTGGCCGATGGCGCGTTACTTCCCGTCCACCACGGCCCGCGCAGCGTCGAGCCGCGCGGCATAGGCGGTCAGCACTTTGGCGATGCGCGTCGCATAGCCATTGGCATCGTCAAACCGCCGCTCCTCAATCGCCTCGCGCACGCCCGGCAATGTCTTGGCGCCATAGCCCGTAAAGCGGCCGGGCGCATAGATCATGTTCTTGTACCAGGGCCTAAGCGGCAGGCCGCTATCGTCGAGCAGCAGCTGGTCGATATCGCGCAGCAGGCCGTTGAGCCGCTCGCGCTGCGCGGGCGCAAGGTCGGCGCCGTGCTTGGCATAGGCCGCGTCATAGGCGGCGGCGCTGCGCTTCAACGTCGCCACCGCATTGTCGAGCGGGGCAAGCTCGATAAACGGCGTCGCGGGCTTGGCCGCTGGCGCTGCGACGGGATGGAGCGGATCATCGGCGATGGCAAAGGCCCCGGCGTCGCGCAGCGCGGCGAGCTTGGCGTCCTGTTCGCGCCGTTCGCTGGCGAGATGCTTCACTTCCTCGAGATAGCTCGCAACCGTCGCGGCGAAATCGCCAAAGCGTTGCGGCGGGGTGTCGGCGTCAGCGATACGGAGCACGATCCGCCCGATCGTCTTTGACAGCAACGCGCCATAGACCAGGCCCGGATCGTCGAACGTCGTCATATGGTGATAGCTGTCATAGATGGAGTGGTATTCGCCGCCGCTCTGCTCCTCACCGCCATAGCCGATGTTGAGCGAGGGCAGCCCCAGATGCTGGAGGAACGCCGAATAATCCGAGCCTGAACCCAGCGCACCAATCGGCAGGTCACCGCCTTTGTCGGCCGCCGCGACCAGATCGTGCGGCACTTGCCCGCCATCGACCGCGCCGACCCGTGCGCTCGCCCGCAACCGGTCAAGCACGCTCACCTTGGCTTCAGGATCAATAACGTCGGCGGCGACGTCGTTGACCAGGTGCTGATAGTCGTGGCTACCCTCCGCCCCCAACAGGCCGCGATGATTGCCATCGGTGTTGATGTAGATGAGCGCCTTGGCCTTCAGTTCATCGGCATGCGCCTCGGCCCATTCGGTCGAGCCGATCAGCCCCGGCTCCTCGGCGTCCCAGCTGGCATAGACAATCGTCCGCGCTGGGCGCCAGCCGCTCTTGGCCAGCTGCCCCAACGCTTTTGCTTCGGACATCAACGCGACATTGCCCGACAAGGGATCCTGCGCACCAAACACCCAGCCATCATGGTGATTGCCGCGCACCACCCATTGATCCGGATATTTGGCACCCTTCATCACCGCGATAACGTCGTAAATGGGTTTGAGCGTCCAGTCGGACTTGACCGCAAGATGGACCTTCACCGCGCCATCGCCGCCAATGTGATAGGTAAAGGGCAGGCCGCCGCGCCAGCCATCGGGCACGCGCGGGCCGCCCAAGCGGCTCAGCAGCTTTGACGCGTCGCCATAGGACATGGGCAGCACGGGGATTTTCAGGATGACAGGCGAGGTTTCCTTGGTCAGCCGCTCTGCGCCCTCGGTCGCGCCGACGCCGGGCGTCAGGGGATCGCCCGGAAACGTCGTCATATCCTCCACAGAGCCGCGCTGCACCGCGGTGGCAGGACGCGAATCGCCCTTGGGATAGGGGTCAGACGCGCCATAGCCGTCCTGCGCCGGGTCGGAATAAATGATGCAGCCGACCGCGCCATGTTCCTGCGCCAGCTTGGGCTTCAGGCCCCGCCAGCCCGCGCCATAACGCGCAATCGCGATCTTGCCCTTCACATCGATGCCGCGCCGCGCCAGCGCTTCATAATCGGCAGGCAGGCCGTAATTCACATAGACCAGGTCCGCCGTCACATCGCCGTCGCCCTGAAAAGCGACATAGGGCGGCAGGGCATTGGCGGTGTTGCCCGATGTCTCATCCTCGGGGATGGCGGGTTCCTGCCCGCCCAGCGCAATATGCTCAGGCGCGATCAACTCTACCGTGGTCGAGATCGGCGTGGGATAGAGCACCTGGAACGTCTCGATCCGCGCGTCCCAGCCCCATGATTTGAACAAGGCGAGCATCATTTCGGCATTGGCCTTGTCATGCGCGGAGCTGACATGGTTTGGCGCCGACGTCATCGTCTTCAGCCAGCCCAGCTGATCCTGCGCGCTGATCGCGGCATCAAATTTCGCTTCCAGCGCCTTGCCTGCCGGTGCCGCCGCCATCGCCGCCCCCGCCATGGCCGCTGCCACCGCCACCATCGACGCTGCGCCAATCAATTGCCGCACCTTACGCATCGCTCATCCCCCTATGTGGTTGTTATGCAGCGGGAGGTTAGCTGCTTGGCCGGGCGACGCAACCGACTTTGCGCGATGTTATGACGCGGGCTGTTCCCGCAGCATCGCCGCCAGCGTGGCGACGTCGTCGCCCGCCACGTCCACCAGCCGTGCCTCAAGCTGGCGGAACGCCGCCAGCACCTCGCGCCCCGCCTGGGTCAACCGCGCGCCGCGCCCCGCGCCGCCGCCCGCCATTGTTTCGACCAACCGGTCGCGCCAGCACCGGTTCATGCTGTCGACGAGCAGCCAGGTCTTGCGATAGCTCATGCCCATGGCGCGCCCCGCCGCCGAAATCGAACCCGTCCGGTCAATCGCTTCCAGCAGATCGGCCTTGCCCGGCCCCATCGCCGCTTCCGCGCCGCACAGGATTTGCGCTTTCAGCTTTAACGGGCCGATCTGCATCGTCTGCCTGCCTTTCTGACATGGCGTCGCCGGATGCGTGCGTTTCCCCGCTCGCAGCCACAGCCTGTCATCGGTATGTCGAGGGTTTAACGCAACCGGGAAAATGACGATGCCGCTCTATGAACTCGACGCAATGCGCCCCCGCCTCGACCCCGATCGGGTGTGGATTGCCCCCAGTGCTGATCTGATCGGCGATGTGCGGCTAGGCAATGGCGCGAGCGTCTGGTTCGGCGCCTGCATCCGCGCCGACAACACGCCGATCATCGTGGGGGAAGACAGCAATATTCAGGAAGGCGCAATGCTCCATTCCGATCCGGGGGCACCGCTCAGCATCGGCGCGCGCTGCACCATCGGCCACCACGCCGTGCTGCATGGCTGCACGATCGAAGACGAGGTGCTGATCGGCATGGGCGCGATCATCCTCAATCGCGCGGTCATTGGCGCAGGATCGATCGTTGGCGCCGCCGCGCTCGTGACCGAGGGGAAAGTCTTTCCCCCGGGCAGCCTGATCGTCGGCAGTCCCGCCAAGGTGGTGCGCACGCTTGATGCCGACAGCGCCGTCATGCTGCGCGCCTCGGCAACCCATTATGTCGCCAAGGGACGCGCCAACATGACCGGGCTAAAGCGGATCGACTGAACCCCCGCCGCTATGGCTGCCGCGCCAGCCACGCATCGACCGACGGACGCAGCCGCGCAACGGTCGCGTCGCGCGTCGCCATCAGCGCCACGATGTTGCGGGCCGGCCCTTGTGCTTGCGGCGGCAGGTTCTTCTGCGCCCAGGCCGTGATCTTGCCCGGCATGGCGGGATCGGTCGAAGACGCCCCCAGCCGCACCACATAGCC
>JBOFDB010000523.1:0-1028 GCA_051646545.1 Sphingomonas sp. | reverse complement strand
TTATCCTGCAACGCCGCGAGCAGCGCTGCGATCTTCGGCCGCTCCACCCGCAGGCCCATCCGCGTCAACGGGATTTCCGGAAACCGCCGCGTCAGCGCGGCAAAGTTGACCGCGATCTGGCCTTTGGGGTTGCCGTAATCCGCATAAATGCCGACCACCTCCAGCGGCCAGTTGCCGCTTGTCGTCGGCACGTCGATGCGGTCACCGAGGCCGAGATGCATTCGTCGCGACAGTTGTTCGCTGACGAGGCAGGTATCGCCGGGCCGCAGCCGGATCCAGGCCTTGTCGGCCGCTTTCAGCAGCGGCCAGTTGTCCCGATAGGTCGGATGATCCGGCAGGCCCAGCACCTCGATCGGCGCGCCCGCGAGTTGGGTATCGGCGCGGCCGCCGGGCAGGATGGCTTCGACCTCGGGCCGCTCGCGCAGCCACGCCTTGATCTCGGTCGCCTGCGCGTCGCTGGCCGCGTTGACATAGACATCGGCCGCCAGCCGTCCATCGAGCCAGACCAGAAACGTGCGGCTGAAACTTTCCACCATGGTGGCGACGCCGACATTGACCGCGAGCGCCAGCAGCAGCGCCATCAGCGCCAGCGACAATCCCGACAGCTGCTGGCGGCTGTCGGCCCAGAACCAGATGCTGAGCGGACCTCTTGCGATGCGCTGGCCGAGCCAAAGCGCGGCCTCCAGAAACATCGGCAGGATCAGCGCCGCGCCCAGCATCAGGGCCGCAAGCACGGCAAAGCCGGCGATCAGGGAATCGCCGAACCACAGCAGGCCGCCGGCGGCGGCGAACACGGCCAGCGCCGCGGCGCTTTGGAACACCAGCCAGCGGCGCTGCGCCTGTTGCCAGGCCTGCGGTTGCGCGGTGGCGAGCAGCGGCAAGCGTAAAGCCTTGGCAAGGCTGGCGGCCGCGGCGGCCAAGGCGCCCAGAATGCTGATGGCGATGCCGGCGATCCACCATTCCGGCTTCAGCGTCAGTTGCCCGGGAATCTGCGCGCCGTAAAGTCCGCGCAGCGAAGCGGCGACATC
>JBOFDB010000256.1:0-3757 GCA_051646545.1 Sphingomonas sp. | reverse complement strand
GCGCGGGGACAGCGAGGCATAGCCCCCGCCCCAGCGCACCCGCACATAGACGCGCCCCGCTTCTGACGCGCTGGGGAAGACGATCATGCGCACGCCGTTGGAAAAGACCACCTTTTCCGACCCGAAACTGCCCAGCTTCTCGCGCGACGTCACCGTGCCGGGGCTGCCCAGCGGCGGCAGCTTGCTGAAATCGACCTTGGCCAGCGCCTTGCGCGCGCCCGCCAGGCCGCTGACATCGGCGGTCAGCACGGCGGCGAGGCGATTGGCAGCGGTGGGATCGGGGGCGTGGAGATTGATCGCGGCGTGCGTCGCGGTGCCGACAAACACCCGCCGGGTCGAGGCGAGAATGGCGTCGGGGTTGAACATCCCGGCCTTTTCGGCGCCCTGCAACACATCATAAGAGCCTTTGGCGCTCGTCACCGTTTCGCGGATATCGAGCGCCTCGACCAGATCATCGGCTTCCTTGGCGCCGGCTTCGGCGGCTTGGGTGTCGACCTGGTTCTTCATCGCGGCATCAAGCTCGGCGAGCTCGCGGTCGATTTCGGCCTGGGTCGGCGGCGCCGCGGCAGCATCGGCGATCACCGCGCGCACGTCCTTCACCGCCTTTTCCCAGTCATCGCCCGCCGGCAGGATGTCGACAAACGTCCCGTTCGCCGATCGCGATTCGTCGTTCAGTTGCACCGCGGCTTGCAAAAAGCTGCCGCCGCTGCGCGCGCGCGATTCAAGCCGCCGGTTGATCACGCGCACCGCGACCTGATCGACCAGCCGTTTCTGATTGAAGATGATCGTGTCGTTGTTGAACTGCCATGGCCGCAGCACCGCCCAGGAAATGACCGTCGGGATGCTCGGCTCGACGATCAGGCGGGTGGCGGGCTGGCTTGCGTCGGGCTTGCCGAAATCGGGGTCGGCGGGCTTGGGGTCATTGCGCACCCAGCCCGAGAAATTCTTGATGACCAGCCGCTCGGCAACATCGGGGTCGATATCGCCCGAAATGATGACGACGGTGCGCTCGGGCCGATACCAGCGGTCATGAAATGCCTTCACCGTATCGGCGGTGGCGGCTTCCAGCGTCTTGATATTGCCGATGGGCGAGCGATTGGCGAGCGGCTGCCCGGCAAAGAAGGTCGCGCGCACGGCGTCGCCAAAGCGCACCTGCGCGCCCGGCAATTCGCGCTGTTCGGCCAGCACCACGGGGCGCTCGGCGGCTACCGCTTCGGGCGTGATCGCGGGCTTTTCCATCATGCCCGACATGATGTGCAGGCTTTCGTCGAGCCCCGCCTCGGTCGCGCCCGGCAAGTCAAGCTTGAACACCGTCTGCGTCGGCGTCGTCTGGGCATTGGTATCAGAGCCGAAGGTTGTCCCCATACGCTGCCAGATGCGCTTGGCCTCGCCATCGGGCACATAGGCTGATCCGCGGAAGGTCAGATGCTCGATGAAATGGGCAAAGCCGCGTTCCGAATCGGTTTCAAACAGCGAGCCGGCATCGACCCGCACGCGCACCGCGACCTGGCCCGGCGGCACCCCGTTCTTGCGCACCGCATAGCGCAGGCCATTGGGCAAGGTGCCGAAATGCCAGTCGGGGTCCTGGGGAATGTCGCTGTCTTTGTAGAGCCAGGCCGACCGGTCGACCGCCGCGACGCTGGTGGTGGCGGCGGCGTCCTTTTTGGGTGCGGTCTGCGCCTTGGCGGCGGGCGCGCGCGCAACCGCCTCGAACCCGGTGGATGACAGGAGCACCGCGCAAGCAACGGCAATGGCGGGAAAAGCGGCGGCGCGCGGCGCGCGGAACAAAAACGACATGGCCCGATCTTAGCGGTCGCCGCACGCTTCCGCCAGCGCCCGCATCAACCACAAATGACACACATCCGCCCCTTGAATTGCCATTATTTTGACCAAAGTAGGGGCTAGCAGCGGAACCATATTGCCAACGTAACATATCTGTTCTTCGCAACCGGCTGCGGCGGCGCGATGAGCGGCCTTGAGGGTGGGAGCAGCCTCCAGCGTGATGAACAACACCAATGTCCGCGTCGCCCAGCACGCCGGCCCGCCAGCCACCGAGCCATTGAACCGCCCGGCACGGGTGCCCGACATTACGGTGATTTCCGGCGCACCGGCCGCCGATGCGCCGATGCGGGCCGAACGCGGGCGCCCCATGATCATCCGCATCGGCAAGGCACTGCGCGGGGTGTTTGATCACTTGATCGGCACCTCCTCGCTGGTGCCGACCGACCCCGTGCTCGACGTCCGCGACTTTCCCTGGACGCAGACGCTGCGCGACAATTGGCACGCGGTCCGTGAGGAAGCGATGACGGTGGCGATGGTCGGCGACAACGCCCCCTCGCTCGCCACCATCTCGCCCGACCACCGCTCCATTGCCGAGGTCAACAAGTGGAAGTCATTTTTCCTCTATGGCTATGGCTATGCGATTGAAGAAAATATGGCGCAATGCCCGGTCACCGCGCGCGTCATTCAGGGCATTCCCGGCCTCAACAGCGCCTTTTTCTCCATCCTTGAGCCGGGCACGCACATCCCCGATCATCGCGGCGTCACCAAGGGGCTGATCACCTGCCATCTCGGCCTGATCGTGCCGCGCGACGGCGATGTGCGGATGCGGGTGCATGACCGCATCGTCCGCTGGGCTGAAGGCGAGACGCTCGTTTTCGACGACACCTATCGGCATGAGGTCTGGAATGACACGAGCAGCACGCGCGTCGTGCTGCTGATCCAGTTTGAGCGGCCGCTGCGCCAACCGGGCAAATTCTTTGCGGATTTCTTCATGGGCTTTGTCCGCCGATCGGCCTTTGTCCAGGAAGCACGCGACAATATCCTGAGCTGGAACGCGGCGCTGAAACAGCTGGATGGCTGACTTGCTGGGGGTTCCGTTAGGCGGCAGCCACCAACCCGCTTGAACCCGTCCGCAATCGCCCCCAAATGGCGCCCATGTTGATCGAGACCGAAACCACCCCCAATCCCGCGACGGTAAAGTTCCTGCCGGGCCGTATCGTCATGGACACCGGCACGCGCGACTTTGCGACCCCTGAGGCGGCCGAAGCCTCTCCGCTTGCCGCTGCGCTATTTGGGCTGGGCGATGTGACCGGTGTGTTCTTCGGGCGCGATTTCGTGTCGGTCACCGCCGCACCGGGCAGCGACTGGGCGACGCTGAAGGCCGATGTGATCGGCGTGCTGCTCGACCATTTCAGCGCCAACATGCCGTTGTTCGCGCCGACCCCCGCCGGCACCGCGAGCGACGACGCGCTGATGTTTGCCGAAAATCCCGACGACGCCGACATTGTCGATCAGATCAAGGATTTGATCGCGACGCGCATCCGCCCCGCCGTGAATGGCGATGGCGGCGACATTCTCTATCGCGGCTTTGATCAGGGCAAAGTCTATCTGACGCTTCAAGGGGCCTGTGCGGGCTGCCCGTCATCGACCGCGACGCTGAAGAACGGGATTGAGCAGCTGCTGCGCTATTATGTTCCCGAAGTCTCCGAAGTCCGCGCCGTTTAACTCCGACACGAAAGCCTGGCCTGTGAGCGATAAGCTGTCCGACGCGGCGCTGGATACGATCTTCCGCACCGCGCGTTCCTATAACGGCTATACTGATCAGCCGGTCAGCGAGGCCGAGATCCACGCCATCTGGGATTTGCTGAAATGGGGGCCGACCTCGGCCAATCAGCTGCCCGCCCGTTTCATCTGGTGCACGACGCCCGACGCCAAGGAACGTCTTGCCGAATGCGCCAGCGCCGCCAACGCGCCC
>JBOFDB010000274.1:0-5001 GCA_051646545.1 Sphingomonas sp. | reverse complement strand
CCAAATTCCTGTTCGGCGAAAGCTATGGCACGCCGCGCTCGGCCGTGCTGGTCAACTCGCTGGCGGCGGATCACAGCCTGGATGTGAACGGCGTGATCCTGTTGTCGCAAATCCTCGACTTCAACCTGTTCGCGGGGTTGCAGCAAGCCAATCCCGGCAATGTCGAAGGCTATGTCGTGCAGGTGCCCACCTTTGCCGCGACCGCCTGGTATCATAATCATTTGCCCGGCGGCCGCCCCGCCGAGCTCGAGCCATTCCTGGCCGAAGTCGAGAAATTCGCGACGACGGATTATGCCGCCGCGCTGGCGCAAGGCGCGGAGATTGACCCCAAGACGAAGCAGGCCGTGGCCGAGCGGCTGTCGCGCTATATCGGCCTTCCCGCCGCGTTGATCCTGAAGGCCGATCTGCGCATCGACGGGCCGACTTTCTCCAAGCATTTGCTCGAGGATCAGGGGTTGACGACGGGGCGTCTTGATTCCCGCTTCACCGGGCCAGACCTTGATCCGCTGTCCAAGGATGCCGAATATGACCCTGTCGATGCCGCGATCGGATCAGCCTATGTGTCGGCCTTCAACGCTTATGCCCGCGATACGCTGGGTTGGGGGCATGACCAGGAGTTCAAATCCGAGATCGACGTGTTTTCCTATTGGGATTGGGGCCATGTCGCGCCGGGCCTGCCGCCGCTCAAGATGGTCGGCACCAGCGTGATGGGTGATCTTGCCGCCGCGATGAAGCGCAATACCCAGCTCAAGGTGCTGGTGACAGGCGGCTATTACGATCTTGGCACGCCCTTCTACCAGGGCTGGTATGAGATGCACCATCTGCCCATTCCGGCGAGCCTGCAGGGCAATATCGACTATCATTATTACCCCTCGGGCCACATGGTCTATGCCAACCAGGAGTCGCTCCACCGCCTGCACGACGATGTCGCGGCGTTCATCCGCAAGAACCAGGGGGGATAAGGACGCGGATCAGCGGGGGGTGGCGTTGGTGATCCAGGCCAGTCCATAGCCTGCGACATTTACCGCCAGCCCGGCCAGCACCGCCATGGTCAGCAAGGCCGCCAGCAGCGGTGGCACGCCCGCCTCGTGCAGCCGCGTCAGCAGCATCGGCGCGGCAAGCATGACCAGCGCGATGGCGGGCAGCGCCGCCATCACCGCGTCACGGCGGGCGGAAAGGAGGGGCAACAGCGCGGTCACATCTCGGCGCTAGGGCATGGGCCGTTAACAGCTTATATCGTTACGCCGACAAATCGTGGTTAGCCTGGGGTTAATGGGAGGAAGCAGAATGCTGGTGACGACGACCGAGACAGTGCCTGGCCATGCGGTGCGGGCAACCTTGGGCCAGGTTTTCGGCGTGGTGGTGCGCTCGCGCGGGATTGGCGGCAATCTCACCGCCGGTCTGCGCTCGATCGTCGGTGGCGAAATTCCTGAATATACCCGGCTGGTTGAAGAAGCGCGCCGTCACGCGATTGACCGTATGGTGCAGAATGCGGTGCTGATGGGGGCCAATGCCGTCGTCATGATGCGCTTTGATTCGGGGGAGATCGCGCAATCGATGAACGAAGTGGTGGCCTATGGCACCGCCGTCATCCTCGATCCGGCGCCGCAGGCGTGATGTCGGCCCTGTTCAGTGCCGCCCTCCGACCGAAGCCGTCGCGCTGATGCTGCGGGGCGCGGTGCTGGCCTTTGCGATCCTGTTCGCGGCGCTGGCGATGGCGGGGGTGATGACGGAGCTGTCGAGCTGGCCGACGCTCGCCATCGCTCTCGTCATTCTGGCGGGGGTGGTGTTTGAACGGCGGCGGTACGGCGCGGCGCAGCCCGTGGCGCCAACGGGCGAGGATTGGCAACCGACGCCCGAGCGCTTTGTCGATGAAAGCGGCACCGCCGTGCGCGTCTGGTTCAACGCCAAAACCGGCGCGCGCCGCTATGTGGCGGACGATGGCGCACCGGATTGAGCGTCTGTTTTGCTATTGCGAGTGATTATTAAAATTGGCGATTTCGCCCGTCGTTTCACGGGTTGCCCCGCTCGGCCAAAGCGCCTAAGCCCCACCCCGATTTCAAGGCGGGGGCCGCCCGGCTTCCGCCATCGGTAGCGGCAAGGGAGAGACCATGGCCCGCAAGAAAATCGCGCTCATCGGTGCCGGCAATATCGGCGGGACGCTTGCTCATCTGGCGGCGCTCAAGGGGCTGGGCGATATCGTCCTGTTCGACGTCGTCGAAGGCGTGCCGCAGGGCAAGGCGCTCGATCTGTCGCAATGCGCGCCGGTCGAGGGGTTCGACGCCAGCATCATCGGCTCCAACGATTATAAGGATATCGCCGGCGCCGACGTCATCATCGTCACCGCTGGCGTGGCGCGCAAGCCGGGCATGAGCCGCGACGATCTGCTCGGCATCAACCTGAAGGTCATGAAGGCGGTGGGTGAAGGCATTGCCGCGCATGCCCCCGACGCCTTCGTCATCTGCATCACCAATCCGCTCGACGCGATGGTATGGGCGCTGCGCGAATTTTCGGGCCTGCCCCACCAGAAGGTGGTCGGCATGGCGGGCGTGCTCGACTCGTCGCGCTTCTCGACCTTCCTCGCCCAGGAATTCGGCGTTTCGGTGAAGGACGTGACGAGCTTCGTGCTCGGCGGCCATGGCGATACGATGGTGCCGGTGGTGCAATATTCCACCGTCGCGGGCATTCCGGTGCCCGACCTCATCAAGATGGGCCGCTCAACCCAGGAGCGGATCGACGCGATCGTCCAGCGCACCCGCTCGGGCGGCGGCGAGATCGTCGCGCTGCTGAAGACCGGCAGCGCCTATTACGCCCCCGCGACGAGCGGCATCGCGATGGCGGAAAGCTATCTGTTCGACCAGAAGCGCCTGCTCCCCGCCGCCGTCCACCTCACCGGCCAGTATGGCGTCGACAACCTGTACGTCGGCGTGCCGTGCATCATCGGCGCGGGCGGTGTTGAGCAGATCATCGAAATCGCGCTGGATGATGCGGCGAAGGCAAATTTCCAGGTCAGCGTCGATGCGGTGAAGGAGCTGCTGGTGGCGTGCAAGGCGATTGACGGCTCGCTTGCGTGAGCGTGGGCGATGAAACTGCATCGGTCGGCTCGGTCACGTTGTCGTGAAACAGACGCAATCCTATTTTACACATATCCTGTGTAGATATGAAGCATGGCCATGACCAAGAACATCACCCTCGCCATCGATGACGCCCTCCTCGATCGCTATCGGAGCATCGCGATCCAGCGGAAGACCAGCGTCAACGCCATGATCCGGGATCATATGGCCGAGACGGTCGGTGCGCGGACGGCGGCGCAGGAGGCGGCGATCGATCGGATGATCGCGCGGTCGAAAAACGGCCCCCGCGCTATGTCCGCTCCCGCCTTTGACCGTGCCGCTTTATGGAATCGCGGAGGCAGCGACTAATGCTCGCCGAGGCTTTTCTCGATACCAATGTGCTCGTCTATGCGGCCTACTCCAAGCCTGACGAGGAGGAAAAGCGCGTCATCGCGGCGCAGCTGCTGACGCGCGAACGCTATGCGCTCTCGACGCAGGTACTGATCGAATTCGTCAATGCGACGATGCAGAAGCGCAAGCCCGGGCTGCCCCTGGACGAGGTTCGCGACTGGCTGAACGATTTTAGCGCCGCGCCCGTCATCAGCGCGGACGACCGATTGGTCGTCGAGGCGCTCGACACTGCCCAGCGCTACAAGATCGGCTTTTTTGATGGCTTGATCGTTGCTGCGGCAATGCGGGCCGGTGCGAAAACGCTCTACAGCGAAGACCTGAACGACGGCCAGCGCTATGGCAGCGTCACAGTCGTCAATCCTTTCAAATCAGCAACCCACTAGGAGCCGCATGAGCATCCTCGTCAACAAGCATACCAAGGTCATCACTCAGGGGATGACCGGCGAAACCGGCAGTTTCCATACCCAGGCGGCGCTCGATTACGGCACGCAGATGGTGGGCGGCGTCACGCCCGGCAAAGGCGGCACGACGCATCTCGGCCTGCCGGTGTTCGACACCGTTGCCGAGGCCAAGGCCAAGACCGGGGCGGACGCCAGCGTCATTTATGTGCCGCCGCCCTTCGCCGCCGACTCGATCCTTGAGGCGATCGATGCCGAGGTGCCGCTCATCGTGTGCATTACCGAAGGCATTCCGGTGCTCGACATGGTCAAGGTAAAGCGCGCGCTGTCGGGCTCGAAATCGCGGCTCATCGGCCCCAATTGCCCCGGCGTGCTGACCCCCAATGAATGCAAGATCGGCATCATGCCGGGCAGCATCTTCAAGGCAGGGTCGGTCGGCGTTGTCAGCCGCTCGGGCACGCTTACCTATGAGGCTGTGTTCCAGACGACCAATGCGGGGCTGGGCCAGACAACGGCGGTCGGCATTGGCGGCGATCCGGTCAACGGCACCAACTTCATCGACGTGCTCGAGCTGTTCCTCGCCGACGAGGCGACCAAGAGCATCATCATGATCGGCGAAATCGGCGGATCGGCCGAGGAAGACGCCGCGCAATTCCTGAAGGATGAGGCGAAGGCGGGCCGCAAAAAGCCGATGGTCGGCTTCATCGCCGGCCGCACCGCGCCTCCGGGGCGTCGCATGGGCCATGCCGGCGCGATCGTCAGTGGCGGCCAGGGCGGTGCCGAAGACAAGATCGCCGCGATGGAAGCCGCCGGCATCCGCGTCTCGCCCAGCCCCAGCCTGTTGGGTGAGACGTTGGTTGAGGTGTTGAAGGGGTGATGCCCTAGGCCGTCATGCCAGCGCAGGCTGGCATCGCGCGCCACAAGCGACCCCAGCTTGCGCTGGGGTGACGGGAGTAGGTTATGGGCTTTGAAGGCCAGGATTTCGAGGCACTTGCCGGCTCGGTGAGCCCGGCATTCGTCGACGCGCTCTATCAGCGCTATCAGGCCTCGCCCGATAGTGTCGAGCCGGCCTGGCGGGCGCTGTTTGAAGGGCTTGATGGCGCCGCGCATGGCCCCAGTTGGGGCAATCCGCAATGGGC
>JBOFDB010000229.1:0-1214 GCA_051646545.1 Sphingomonas sp. | reverse complement strand
GCGCCAGCCATCGCGCCCGCCTTGCGCCCCAGCGCCTCGGGCACGATCCGGTCGAGGAAGAAGCGTGTGGTCGCCAGTTTGGCGGTCAGAAACGCAGGATCGCCCTCCTCCGCCGTTAATCCTGACGCCGCGACATCATGCTGCCGCTGCATCTGCCAGCCCGCCACCGCGACCGCGAACATGGCCAGGAAATCGCTGCTGCCCGCCAGCCGGTCATCAACCGACGCGCTGCGCATCCATGCGGTCACTTCGGCACAATCCGCCGCCAACCGTGCAAGTGGCGAACCATTGGCCGCGCCTGCCACCACATCATCGATCAGCCGGTCGATGGCGGTGCCATTGGCGAGGCCCAGCTTGCGTCCGACCAGATCCGCCGCTTGAATACCATTAGTGCCTTCGTAAATCGGCGCGATCCGGGCATCGCGATAATGCTGGGCCGCACCGGTTTCCTCGACAAAACCCATGCCGCCATGCACTTGCACGCCGATGCTGGCGATTTCGCACCCCGCATCGGTTGCCCAGGATTTCGCCAGCGGGATCAGCACGTCGCAGCGCGCCTGCGCCTCGCCATCGCCCAGCGTCCCCCGGTCGAGTTGCCCTGCCGCATAATAGACCAGCGCGCGCGAACCCTCGGTCAGCGCCTTCATCCGCAGCAGCATGCGTCGCACATCAGGATGCTCGATGATCGCCACCGGCCCTGCATCAGGATTGCTCGCCCGCGCCGACTGAACACGCTCAGCCGCCCAGCCCAGCGCCTGCTGCGTCGCTCGCTCACCAATCTGCACCCCCTGATTGCCAACCAGCAGCCGGGCGGCGTTCATCATAACGAACATCGCGCGCATCCCGCCGCCAATGTCGCCGACCAGCTCGCCCAGACTGTCGCCGCCCTCACCATAGGCCATGACACAGGTGGGGGAGCTGTTGATGCCCAGCTTATGCTCGATCGACAGGCAACGAACATTGTTGGCGATCGTCGGGTGACCAGCGTCATCCAGCCGAAACTTCGGTACCAGAAACAACGAAATGCCCCGTGTGCCCGGCGGGGCCCCCGGCGTGCGTGCCAGCACCAGATGGACGATATTGTCAGTCAGATCATGCTCACCCCAGGTGATATAGATTTTCTGCCCCTTGATCCGCCAATGGTCGCTGGCTTCGACCGGTTCTGCCGTGGTCCGAAGCGCTCCCACATCGCTGCCGGCGCCCGGCTCGGTCAG
>JBOFDB010000036.1:0-1404 GCA_051646545.1 Sphingomonas sp. | reverse complement strand
GACGGTGGCGCATGAAGTGGCGCATCGCGTCCATATGAACCATGGCCCCCGTTTTCACCGGCTGGTGGCCGACCTTTACGGGGCAGACCCCGCACCGGCACGGACCTGGCTCAGGCGCTACGGCGCGGGGCTTCACTGGTTGGGGCGCGAGTCCTGAGGCCGGGCATCGCTTGAGCGCGGGGCGGGGCGGCCATCGCGCGGCACGGGCTGGCCATTGCGGTTGAGCACCTTGTCCATCCATGCCTGGTCAAGCCGTTCCGGCTGGGGCTGGGCTGGGCCATCCGCCGGGGGTGGTTCGCCGCCATCGCCCGGGTTCGCCGGTCCACCCGGTTGGGGCTGCTGCACCGGATTGCCGTCCGCGTCGAAATAGATCGTGTTGTCGGGGCTGTTGAAATAGCTCTCGTCATCAAGGTTGGGCAGTTCCTGCGGCAGCGTTACCTGGGTGTCGAACTGTTCGACTGGTCGCTTGGCCACCGCGACGCTCATGAACTGGGCAAAAGCGCGGGCAGGCGCGGTGCCGCCATGCAGGCCGGGGATGGTCCGGGCATCGTCGCGCCCCATCCAGACGCCCGTCGTCAGCCCGCTTGAAAAGCCCAGGAACCAGCCATCCTTGTTTGAAGTCGTTGTTCCCGTCTTGCCCGCGACGGGGCGCCCGATCTGCGCGGCCTTGCCCGTGCCGGTGTTGACAGCGGTCTGCAGCAGATCGGTCATTTGCGCGGCGACAAAGGGGGCGACGAGAACATGGCTGCGATCAACCTCATGGCTGTAGATCGTCTCGCCATTGGCGGTCACCTTGATGATGCCATAGGGCGTTACCGCGATGCCCTTGTTGCCGACCGAGGCAAAGGCACGCGTCATCTCGATCAGTCGGACGTCTGACGTGCCCAGCACCATTGAGGGATAGGTCGAAATCGGCGTGGTGATGCCGAACCTTTTGGCCATGTCGGCGACCGTCGCGAAATGGACTTCCTCGCCCAGCTTGGCCGCGATGGTGTTGATCGAATAGGCAAAAGCGGTGCGCAGCGTGACGGGGCCCGAATTGTGGCGCGAATCATTGCGGGGGCTCCACCCGTCGATCGTCACCGGTTCGTCGACCAGCACATCTTCGGGTTTGTGCCCCGCTTCCAGCGCGGCAAGATAGACGAACAGCTTGAACGACGATCCCGGCTGGCGAACGGCCTGGGTTGCCCGATTGTAAATCGATGAAACATAATCGGTGCCGCCGACCATCGCGCGCACCGCACCATCGCGATCGATCGAAACCAGCGCGCCCTGCGCGCCCTTGGGGGCATTGGCGCGGATCGCGGCATCCGCCGCGCGCTGCATGCCGATATCGAGCGTCGTCCACACCTCAAGCGGGCGCGTCGGTTCATCGATCAACGCCTCAAGCTGGGGCAGTGCCCA
>JBOFDB010000343.1:0-5188 GCA_051646545.1 Sphingomonas sp. | reverse complement strand
GCGCGTCGAATCGGGCGACAGCAATTCGCCCTTTTGCAGCCGGGCAAGCGCCCCGGCGATCGCGGCGGGGGCGGCGCCGTCTGGCGGCGCGGCGACATGGCTTTGGACCGCCTTCAGCCGCGCCGATACCGGCAGCAGCGCGCGGGCCCGGGTAAAGCTGTTGCCAAAGGCATATTGCGGCTTCCATTCCAGCCCCGCCGTCTGGCTCTGCAACAGCCGCTCGCCCGGGCCGAAGCGGATATTACCCAGCGCCTTGCGCCGTATCGTCTCGCGCACCGCGTCAGGGCCGCCGACATAGCGCAGCAACCGATCATTGGCGGTGTTGTCGCTGGTCGTCAGCGCGCGGATGAGGAGATCGCCGACATTGGTCTTATACCCGTCGCCCTTCACCATCGCCGCAATCGGCTGGTGAAACAGCGTCAGATCCTCGCGCGTCACGGTGACGGGATCGTCGAGCGTCAATCGTCCCTGGTCGCGGAAATCGAGCACGGTGAGCGCGACCCACAGCTTGCTGACGCTTTGCTGGGGCAACCGTTCATCGCCATGCACGTCGAGCGCCCAGCCCTTGTCGATACTGGTCACAGCGATACCGACGCGGCCGTCAAACCCCTGTGCAAGGGCTTCCAGCGACGCGAGCATGCCCGCTGGCGGTTGCGGCTTGGCGGCGACCACCACCGGCTTGGGCGCCGGCGCCGGGAGCGGCGCGGGCGGCGGCGGCGTTGTCGCGACGGCGGCGGGCTGGCGCCCGCTCGATACGCAGCCAACCAGCATCATCGCCGCCACCCCCATCATGATCAGCCGGCGGGCGCTATCGCTCGAATATTCCTGGTTTTGCTGCGTCAACTGCATGTCGTCGTCGTTGCTCTTGCCCGAGGTTTCAGCTGGGTGATGCGATACTCGATGGTCCCGCGCAATCCGGCAGTTCCGTGGTAATGCGCCAGCTGTCCTATTTTGCGCGTCCAATGGTGAACATTCGGCGAATTGACATGGTTGCACTGCGTCGACCGGAGCGGGCGATATAGGTGCGGCGGCCAATTTTGGGCTAGGGCAGGAAAATGGCGGCCTTTGACCTGACAACCCTGGGGATGTTGTTGCTGATCGCGTCGTTGGTGGCGATGGCGACTCGGCGGCTGCGGCTGCCTTATAGTGTCGGGCTGGTGGCGGCGGGCATTGCCCTTGCCCTGTTGCCGGTGCCCGAGCCGATTGCGCTGCCGCTGACGCCGCAGCTGATTTTCTTCGTCTTCCTGCCACCCTTGATTTTCGAAGCGGCCATCCAGATCCCCTGGCAGCCTTTCAGGCGCGATCTGCCCCTGCTCACCGCGCTGGTGACGATGGGCGTCGCGCTGGCCGCCCTGGTGGTTGCCGCTGGCATGCACTGGTGGGCGGGGTGGAGCTGGATTGGCGCCAGCCTGTTTGGCGTGCTGGTGGCGGCGACCGACCCTGTCTCGGTGATCGCCGCATTCAAGCAATTGCGGGTCGATGCTCGTCTCCACCTGCTGGTTGAAAGCGAAAGCCTGCTGAACGATGGCGTCGCTGCGGTCGGTTTTGCTGTCCTGGTCGCGGTCGCAGCGGGCGAGGCGGCCACGCCGGGCGCGATTGCCGGGCGGCTGGCGCTGACCGTGATCGGCGGGATTGGCTGCGGCGCGCTGGTCGCAACGCCGCTCAGCCTGTTTGCCGGGCGCGCGGGCGACCGGCTGGTCGAAACGACGCTCAGCATGATCATCGCCTATGGCAGCTTCCTGCTCGCCGAGCGTTTCCATTGCTCGGGCGTTCTCGCCACGCTGACGGCCGGGATGATCGTCGGCAATTACGGCTTCATGCGGCGCATTTCGACCGAAAGCCGACAGCATTTGCTCGATAGCTGGGAATATATCGCATTTTTGATCAACTCGCTGATCTTCATTCTGATCGGCGGTCATGAGGCGCGGGTGCCGTTTTCGCGGCTGGTCGAGCCGGCGTTGGGCGCAACGCTGTTGGTGCTGCTGGGCCGCGCTGTCGCGGTCTATCCGGTTGCCGCGCTGTTTGGCCGTACTCGCCTTGCCGTGCCGATCGCCTTTCAGCACGTGTTGTTCTGGGGCGGTCTGCGCGGGGCACTGGCGCTGGCACTGGCGCTCGCGCTGCCGTCCACGATCGCCGAGCGCGATGCCATTATCGTCGTGACGTTCGCGGTGGTGGCCTTTTCGGTGTTCGTGCAAGGCATTACCATGCCGCATCTGATTGCCCGGCTCGGCCTGGTTCGGGACTAGCCGGGATCAGGGCTCCAATATCGTGTCGCGCGCCTCGCCCAGCGTCTCGGGGTAATCAAGCGTATAGTGCAGCCCCCGCGATTCGTGCCGGTGGAGCGCTGACCGCACGATAAGATCGGCGGTCTGCAGCAGGTTGCGCAGTTCAATCAGGTCGGGCGTCACGCGGAAATGCGCGTAATATTCGCCCACTTCATCGTTCAGCAATTTGATGCGGTGCTGCGCGCGCTCAAGCCGCTTGGTGGTCCGCACGATGCCGACATAATTCCACATGAAGCGGCGGATTTCGGTCCAGTTCTGCTTGATGACGACTTCTTCATCGCTGTCGGTAACGCGGCTTTCGTCCCAGGGGCGAATGACCGGCACGGGCGGCATATCATCCCAATGCGCGGTGATATGGCGCGCCGCCGCTTCGCCGAACACGAAGCATTCGAGCAGCGAGTTGGACGCCAGGCGATTGGCGCCGTGCAACCCGCTTTCGGTGCATTCGCCCGCCGCATAAAGCCCGGGCAGATCGGTGCGGCCATCAAGGTCGATGACGATACCGCCACAGGTATAGTGTTGGGCCGGCACCACCGGAATGGGATCGCGCGTCATGTCGATCCCCAGGCCCAGCAACTTGTCATAGATTGTCGGGAAATGGTGACGGACGAAATCGGCGCCCTTGTGGCTGATGTCGAGATGGACATAATCGAGGCCCAGCCGCTTGATCTCATGGTCGATTGCGCGGGCGACAATATCGCGCGGCGCGAGTTCGGCGCGGGCATCGAAATCGGGCATGAAGCGATAGCCCGTATCGGGGATCAGCAGCTGGCCGCCCTCACCCCGCACCGCCTCGGTAATCAGGAAATTCTTGACGTCGAGATTGTAGAGGCAGGTGGGGTGGAATTGCATCATCTCCATGTTGGAGACGCGGCAGCCCGCACGCCACGCCATTGCGATGCCATCGCCGGTCGCGCCGCGTGGTGCGGTCGAGAATAAATAGGTCCGCCCCGCCCCGCCCGTCGCCAATATCGTCGCGCGCGCGGTGAACAGCTCGACGCGGCCAGTCGCGCGGTTGACGGCATAGACGCCCCACACATTGCCCGCACCCGAATAGCGCTCCTCATGCCGACTGGTGGCGAGGTCGATACCGACCATGTCGGGGATCAGCCGGATATTGGGGTGCGCCTCCGCCGCGCGCTGCAACGCCACCTGCACGGCATGGCCTGTCGCATCATCGACATGGACAATGCGGCGGTGCGAATGCCCGCCTTCGCGCGTCAAATGGAGCGTGTTGCCGTCCATGTTGAACGGCACGCCCAATTCGGTCAGCCGCTCGATCGCGCGCGGCGCATTCTCGACGACGAACTCCACCGTCGCGCGGTCGCTCAGGCCCGCGCCGGCGACCATCGTATCCTCAATATGGCTTTCGAAGGTATCGCCAGGCTCGAGCACGGCGGCGATGCCGCCCTGCGCCCAATTGGTCGACCCGTCGCTCAAGCCCCCCTTGGCAAGCACGGTGACCTTGAAACTGTCGGCCAGGTTGAGCGCAGCGGTAAGCCCCGCCGCGCCCGAGCCGATGATGAGGATGTCGGATTGGTACATCATTCACTCCCCTCCCGCTTGCGGGAGGGGTTGGGGGTGGGCAGATCAACCAGCGTCTGCGCGATTATGGCGATTACCCCCTCCACGTTCGTCATCACTTCCTCATTGGTGAACCGAAGCACTCGGTAGCCAAGCGCTTGCAATAGGACGTCGCGTTGGATGTCGCGATCCGGCGCAACGTCATGCGAATAGCCATCGAGTTCGATTACGAGTTGGCGCGATCGGCTCAGAAAATCGGCGAAGTACGGACCTATTGGCATCTGCCTCGAAAATTTGACCCCGTTCAATCGGCCGGCACCGAGATATTGCCATAATAGTCGCTCTGCCGGTGTGGCCGCGTTGCGGAGCGCCCGCGCCCTTTGGGTATTGCGCGGCTGCCATGTCGGCATTCAGGCTTGCCCACCCCCAACCCCTCCCGCAAGCGGGAGGGGGGCAGACGGGGTCGCCGCCCGCGTCAGGTTGAGGAACACGTCTTCCAAATCCGCTTCGCGGGTGCTGACGTCGACGATGCCGTAGCCGCCGGCCTGTACTGCCGCGAGGACCTGGCCCGCATTCACCGCGTCCTTGCGGTAGGTGATCTCCAGCACGCGCTCGCCGACCAGTTCGATCTTCTGGAAGTGCTGGTCCTCGGGCGGCGCGGCGACGTCGCGGTCGACCGTCACAGCCACAACCTTTTCCTGCGCCATGCCGACCAGCGCGCGGGTCGGCTCGTTGGCGACGAGTTGGCCGTGGTTAATGATCGCGATGCGGTCGCATAGCTGCTCGGCTTCCTCGAGGTAATGCGTGGTCAGCACCACCGTCACCCCGCCCGCGTTCAACTCGCGGACATAGGCCCAGAGCTGCTGGCGCAGCTCGATATCGACGCCGGCGGTCGGCTCGTCGAGCACCAGCACCGGCGGCGCGTGGACCATCGCTTTGGCCACCATCAGCCGCCGCTTCATCCCGCCTGAGAGCGTGCGCGAATAGGCCTTGGCCTTGTCCTCCAGCCGCATCGCGCGCAGCAGCTCCATCGATCGCCGCTGCGCCTTGGGCACCCCGTAAAGCCCCGCCTGAATTTCCAGCGTCTCGAACGGCGTGAAGAAGGGATCGAAGGTGATTTCCTGGTTGACGATGCCGATCGACGCCTTGGCGTTGCGGGGGTGCTCATCGATATCGAAGCCCCAGATGCGCGCCGTGCCGCTCGTCTTGTTGACCAGCCCCGCCAGGATGTTGATCAGCGTCGATTTGCCCGCGCCATTGGGGCCGAGCAGCCCGAAAATCTGGCCCTGCGGCACATCGAAGCTGACCGCATCGAGCGCGCGCTTGCCGCCCGCATAGGTTTTGCACAAGTCGCGAATGGCAATTGCGGCTGGGGGGGC
>JBOFDB010000325.1:0-1443 GCA_051646545.1 Sphingomonas sp. | reverse complement strand
CCGCGTCGATCCCGCCGTCTGCGCTGTCCCGCCAGCCACCTGCGCCTGGGGCAGGACCAGCACCGGAATGCCCCGCTCTGGCATCAGGTACTGGCGCGCCAGCCGCTGAATATCCGCTGGCGTCGTCTGCGACAGGTCGGGCACGAACCGCAGCAGCGCGTTGAACACCGCCGGATCACGGCTCGCACCCTCAACATAATGCATCCAGAACATGTTGCCGGATGACGCACGGATCACCCGCTCGATCAGCGGCGTGCGCGCCCGTTGCAATTCATCCGGCGATACCGGCGTATTGGCGAGGTCAGCAGAGATTTCGCGCGCCAGCCGATAGAATAACTCGCTGTCTTCCGGGCGCACCAGCCCGCCAACGAACAGATATCCACCGCGCGTCAGGCTTTCGGGCCAGGTCGAAGAGACGGCCTGACTATAGCTGGCTCCCGATTGATCGCGCAGCCGTTCAAACAGCCGATCGTTGAAAATCTCCGCCAGCACGTCGAGCTGGCGTGAGGTCCGGATTTCGGCGAGGCCCCCGCCCGTGGGAAAGGCAATCACGGCTGCCGCCTGCGTCGCTTCGCCGCCATGGCCGAGCCGGATCGGCGCGGGCGGTGGCCCCAGCGGGCGCACATCGGTGCCCCCTGCCGCCCCGGGCAATGCCTGCCGTCGGGGCATGGCGCCAAAGGTTTCCAGCAGCATCTGTTCAAGGTTGAGCCGTGAGGTGTCGCCAAAGATCAGGATCTCGACCGGCCCACGCGTCAGCTGCGGTTCCCAGAAGGCGCGGAACGCCGCCGGGGTCAGCCCTTCGATCACCGCACGGCTGGGCGGCAGGAACCGCGTATCGTTTGAATAGACAATGCCTTGCAGCTGGTTTTCGATCACCGCCATCGGCGTGGCGCGCAGCAGGTCATAGCTGAGCAGCCGTCCGGCGCGCGCGCGGATCACCGGATTGGCCTGCCAGCCGGGATGGACCAGCTTGGTCGCCAGGAACTGCAATTGGTCGCGCAGGTCGCCGGGCGTCGTTTCAGCGTCAAATTCAAACGCATCATCATCGATGGCAAAGCCCATGCCGATCTGACGCCCGCTGACCAGCCGGTCGAGCGCACTCTGATCGAACCGGCCAATGCCGCTGTCGACCAGCGCCGCGTCACCTGCCCACAGCAGGTTGGAGCCGCTGGCGGGCACGCCGCGCCGCCCGCTGCCGAACCGCACGCGGATGCGCACTTTATCCGGCTCTATATTGGTCTGCCGGACAATGGCGGTGACGCCGTTTGAGAGTTCCCAGCGCTCCATGTCGAGCTGTGGCACCGGCGCGCGTGACACCAGCGTGCCGGGGCGACCAATTTGCGGGAGGTCGGCAAAGGTAATGGCAGGTCCTTCCGCCCCGGTGTCCGCCGTCCGCACTGGCTGCGCCGTCACCAGCGCCGCCAACTCGGTTTCCAGGCCGTT
>JBOFDB010000522.1:0-1620 GCA_051646545.1 Sphingomonas sp. | reverse complement strand
GGGCGACCACGCAATCGGCGGTGAGGAAGCCCCGGGCAATGTCGGCGCCCTCGCCAATGCCGCCGATAACGCTCAGGAAGACCAGGAATGACGCAGCGCCCCGCTGGCGTCTGCGCTCTCATGCTGATGCCGATGCTGCTGCTTGTCGGCTGTGGGCCACAGACCGACGCCACCGGCGCGACCCCGCGCGAAGCGCGGCAGTTGAACGAGGCGGCGCAATCGACCGACATCAACCAAGCCGATGCCGACACGAGCGACGGCAATGAAAGGGATGCTGCCCAATGACCAATCTCCGCCGCCTGGGCAGCACCGATTTGATGACCCCGCCGCTGGTACTGGGCGGCAATGTGTTCGGCTGGACGGCCGATCGGTCGGCAAGCCACCGCATCCTTGACGCGTTCGTCGCCGGTGGCGGCACGCTGATCGATACCGCCGATGTCTATTCGGCATGGGCGCCGGGCCACCAGGGCGGCGAATCGGAGACGATCATCGGCGAATGGCTGCGCCGTTCGGGAAAGCGCGGCCAGGTGCTGATCGCCACCAAGGTCGGCATGCTGCCGGGCGACGGCGGCGAAAAGCTGGCGCCTGCCCGCATCGCTGCGGCGTGCGAGGCAAGCCTGAAGCGATTGGGCGTCGACACCATCGATCTTTACTTCGCCCATCAGGATGACGAGGCGACCCCGCAGGACGCGGTGCTGGAAGCGTTCGCCAAGCTGATCGCGGCGGGCAAGGTGCGCGTCCTCGGCGCGTCAAACTTCCATGCGGCTCGGCTCAAATCCGCGCTCGATCTCGCCCGCAGGCACGGCCTGCCCCATTATCATGCGCTGCAACCGGAATATAATCTGGTCAGCCGCCACAAGTTTGAGGGCGAGCTTCAGGATTTGTGCGTCGAGCATAATATCGGCGTGGTACCCTATTATGGCCTCGCGTCGGGCTTTTTGACCGGCAAATATCGCAGCGACGCCGATTTGGGCAAAAGCGTGCGCGGCGGGCGGATGAGCGCGCTGCTGACGGGAAAAGGCGCCGCCGTGCTGGCCGTTTTGGACGCGATTGCCGAGGAAACCGGTGCGACGCTGGCGCAGATTGCGCTCGCCTGGCTCGCGGCGCAGCCGGGAATCACCGCCCCCATCGCCAGCGCAACGTCGGTTGGCCAGCTCGAAGAGCTATTGGGCGCGACAACGCTGACATTGACCCGCGATCAGCTCGATCGGTTGACGGTTGCAGGCATTTAGCCCGTCTTTTCAAGACCGTTATGAGTCGACAACCGGGCTGGCGACAAGCTGCTTCAGCCTGACGCCAAGCTGAATTGAGCCGCTTTCCGGGCCGAATTGCGACAATACGTGCATTTTTTCCTATTCATTGCGTGGGGATTGCTATTAAAGGGGCATCGGACTCCACGTCGGGCGAAGCCGACGACGGCCGGGGTCGCCGTGATCAGTAATTGAGAAAACTGGGAGAATATCATGAAGAAGATCATCACCGCTTCGCTCGTCGCCGCTGCCGTTGTTGGCCTGTCGGCTTGCAAGCCGAACACCACCACCACCACCAACGACGCGATGGCCTCGAACGACGCGATGGCCACCAACACCACCGACGCGATGGCGACCGGCAACGACGCGA
>JBOFDB010000611.1:0-1716 GCA_051646545.1 Sphingomonas sp. | reverse complement strand
CTATGGTGGTGGCGGACGTGCCGGGCGTTTGGATCGGAAATCGCCATCGGTGCGACGGTGGAGGGTGGGCTATACGTCCCCCACCCCTATGGCATCGTTATCGGCGTGGCCATGATCGGTCATGACGTCACGATCCTGCAGAATGTGACGATCGGCAATCGCGGCGAGGCGGGAACGCCGGGCGCGGTCATTGGCGACGGCGCCTATCTGGGCGCGGGCGCGGCGGTGATCGGCGCCGTCACCATTGGCGCGCGCGCGCGGGTGGGGGCCAATGCCGTGGTGACGCGCGATGTGCCGCCAGGCGCCACTGCCGTCGGCATACCGGCGCGAGCACGCCGCTGAGAAACCAACACCGCAAACAAGGGGATTGGCATGCGTATCCTGCTGATTTCGTCTTTTTACCCGCCCAATGTTATCGGCGGTGCCGAGATTTGCGCGCAGAACCTGGCCAATTGGTTCACCGCGCGCGGGCATGATGTCGGTGTGCTGACCGCCGCGACCCAGCCCGGGACGACAGGCTGGCGCTCGTCGATCGACGGCTACACCGTCTATCGCGTCACCTCGCACCATCTTTACCCCGTCGCCGCGGCGCCGCGCGCGCCCGCCTGGCAAAAGCCGATCTGGCATTTGCAGGACCTGTTCGATCCCCGGAACAAGGCGCTGATTGACCGGGTGATCAACGATTTCGGCCCCGACATCATCCATATCCACTGGATTCAGGGGCTGGGCTATAATGGGCTGGAGGCCATCGCCCGGCGCAACATTCCGACGCTGTTCACGCTCCACGATCTGGCGCTGGTCTGCGTGCGGACCACGATGTTCAAGGGCGATCGGGAATGCGCGCGCCCCTGCACGCTGTGCCGGTTCAGCGCGAATCGCAAGCGGGCGATGTTGGCGGCGATACCCCGGCTGGGCTTTATCTCGCCGTCGCAGGCCACGCTCGACACCGTTGCGCGCCTGCTGCCGATCAGGAACCGGCCGAGCTGGCACATTCCCAACCCGACCCGCTATCCGCCCCCGGCCGAGCGCACGCGCAAGCCGGGCGAACGGTTGCGGCTGCTGTTTGTCGGGCGGATCGAGGCGACCAAGGGGATTGATTTCATTTTTGAACAGCTCGCCCCGCTCGCGCGCCGTCATGACTTCACCTTCACCGTGATGGGCAAGGGCCCGGCGCTCGATGATCTGCGCGCGCGCTATGACGCTGAACCCTGGGTGCGCCTGACCGGCCATGTGCCGTTGCAGACGGTGGCGGATGAAATGGCGAACAGCGACTTGCTGCTTGTGCCGTCCTTGTGGAAGGAAAATTCGCCGGGGGTGGTGTTTCAGGCGCTGGGCACCGGCTTGCCGATCATGGCGAGCGACCGTGGCGGTTTGCCCGAGCTGGTGGTGCCGGGTGAGAACGGCTTTCTGGTGTCGGCGGGTGACGCCTCGGCATGGACCAAGGCAATCGACGCGGTGCTTGCCGCGCCGCAGCAGCTGGAGCCGCTGCGCATCGGCGCTGCCGCGTCAGCGCAGCGTTATGACCCCGATCGTCTCGCCGAGGCGATGCTGGCGGCGTATCAACAGGTTATGCGGCAGGCGTAACGACTCGGCGTTGCTCGCAAAATCCGCACGATTGGTCGTCGAATGCCGCACTGCACAAGATAAATTCCGTCACCTGCTGTGACGGCGTTGGAATGATCCGTACCGGTCTTAAAGCCCGCGTTCACCGGGGGC
>JBOFDB010000297.1:0-2793 GCA_051646545.1 Sphingomonas sp. | reverse complement strand
TTGACGCAGATCGCCGCCGCCAAGGTTACGGGATCTACCCAACCGGAATTGTCGCGCATCCTGCGAGGCCAGTTCCGCAGCGTCTCGGTTGAGCGGCTTCTGGCCATGCTCACCCGGCTTGGCTGTAAGGTCGATATTGTCGTGCGTCCGCAGGGGCGGACCACTGAATCGGCCGTGATCCACTTCGCCTAATGTGCGATGATTTCGCGCAAGCCCGGCTCGATATGTTCGAGGCCGGGCTATTCGGCCAAGGGCCTGCCTTCTGGCGCTGGATCGAAACCGACGCGGCGCAACCCTATCTTGCCGCGTTCGCCGCCGATCGACGGCCGCTCGAACCCGGCGAACCCTTCGCCATCGACCTAGCGGCCGACGACTTGCTTGCCCCCGATCGCCTCGCCCAGCTCGCCCTACAGATCGAGGCCGACCATGCTTGATCCCAATCCGTCCATAGCTGACCTTGACGCAATGCTAGATCGCCACCGCAATGACGATGCGGCTATGGAAAAGATCATTCGCGGGTATCTCCGCTGCGCGATCTACAGCTATCAGAAACATTGCGTCAGGCGCGCCTTGCGCCACATCGGCAAGGACGATTGGAGTTTCAAAGAGGAAGACGTTGCCGCCTTGCGGGCCGAAGGCGCGAAATCCATTTCGGACTTTCGAGACTGGCTCATTGAGGAGCTGGCCGGGATGGGAATCAGCGCCCACACCGGCTTGCCGAATTGAGCGCCTAGCGCGCCGTCGCTTCAATTGCTGGCGGTGATTGTGCGCGGAATAAATCGCGGGTCCGCCGTGGGATCGGTAGGCGAAGGATGCAGCATGTCGCGCCGGAAATTGACCGCAACGGAAATAGGCGCGGCGTTCGGCCGAGCCGCCATGATGCGGGCTTGTGGAGCTGGCGCAGCCTCATAGCTGGCCATCGGCTGCACGGCCGCCGAGGTTAGACCCCCTACCCCGCGTTCCGCTCTGGCGACGACAATTTGAGCGCGATCGAGCGGCCGAGTCTGATCGCCGGTATAGAACGCCAGATGCCAATGATCGGCATGGCCCCGGTCCCCCGGCCCCAGCAGCTCCGCCACGCGAATACCATGTTGCGCCATCACGGCGCGGATTTGCTCGCGCGTGATCGTGTGCAGCCCGGCACGCGGCACGAAATCGACCGCCTGCCCATATTTGTGAAAGCTGTTGGCGGCCCCGTAATTGGCTTCCAGCGCCCGCCACGTATCGGTTATGCGAGCATTGAACGCAGCGGCCAAGATCGAGGCGACATAGCCCGCCGAGGCGTCGGCGCTGCCTTGGGGCTGGACGATCGCCGGTTGCGCCGCGAGCTGGCCCCCGCCCGTCGCGTCGGCCGCCGTGATCGTGAGCGGGATCGAGGCCGATCGCGCAGCAGGAGCGCCGCCGCTTACCGGGATGCCGTTCACGCTGTAGGTATTATAGCGCGAGGAAAGCCACGCCTCCCAGCGCGCACCTTTCGCCATAATCAGCGCCCGATAGCGGGCATTATGGACCGGCGTTCGGGAATGATAATTGGCAACCCGCGTCCACAGGTCGCCCTTGTCATCCCGGATATGGTTTCTGATACGCCATGCAGCGAGGTTGTAGGGATAGCACCCCGCCGCAAGCACATATTCGGGCCGGATACCGTAGCGTGCCAGCGATTGAATATAGCTGGAATTGAGCTGCATCGAGCCAAGATCGGCGGTGTTATTGGTGTTCTGGACGCGCGCGCCGGGCCGACCGTTCTCTTGTTCCGCGACCGCCAGCATGACGTTCGCCGGAATGTTATAGCGCAGCGCCGCCGCGATCGAGCATTGCACCCGTTCTTCTATGACAACCGGAGGCAGATCAGCGGCCATGATTAGCTGTCCCCCCTTCTCTGGACGAAGGCCGCAACTTCATCCTCTGGCGTCTCCATGTCGCCCGCATCACGGGCGGCCGAAATGGTATCGCCCGCGAATTGCGCCGTGGGGGGTGGCGATGAATCGGACGAGCTGGCGGGACTGCCCGCGCCGGTCGCGGGAGCGAGCGTTTCACTTCCCGACGATGCCGAGGCGGCCGACGCGCGGATATTGGCCGCCAGTCGGCCGCCCACCGTATTTCCCACCCGCTCTTTCAAAGCGCCCACCGCCATACCAGCGGCAGCGCCGCCGAGGATGCTTGCGGTTTTCGCCGCACGGCTAAGGCCGGTGCGTTGCGTGCCGCCAGTGTCGCCACTTTCGGGCGTGCCTTCACCTTGCGAGCTGGCGGAGCTGGCCTCCCCCTCCCCCGCAGGCGAGCCACCGGCAGCGCCGCCGCCGTTGCCGTCTTCACGATCGGCCGCCTCGCTACCCGCAGCGGCGCTAGTAGCCGTGCCGCCGCCCGCGCTGGCGGCTTCCGAGCCGCCTTGAAGGCCGCTGTTGTCATTGGCCGGGGGGGAACCGCCATCGCCGCCCATAGCGACGCTAAGGGGCGTGCCGCCGCCCCCACCGCCACCGCCGCCGCCGTTATCGCCGCCTCCCGGCATGTCGCCCGCCGACGAAAGCGGTTGCCCGCCTCCCATGCCGGTTTGGCCGCCTTCACCACCGCTCCCACCAGCGGCAGCGAAGGCGGCCTTGATCGCGCTGGCTCCACCCGCAGCGTTCATCGCGCCAGCAGCGATCATAGCTCCACCCGTGGCCGCCGCCCCAGCGGCCATCCCGGCAGCACCCAGCGCGGCCCCTGCCCCAAAGGCTCCGATACCGCCCGCCGCGTGGATCGAGCCGCCACTTATAACGCCCCCGACCATTGCGGGAACCTTGTTTACGAGCGCCA
>JBOFDB010000068.1:0-1461 GCA_051646545.1 Sphingomonas sp. | reverse complement strand
TCGCTCAAGTCCCCGCGATGCGCCTCGAAATGCGCGACCAAAGCCGCGCGCCAGGCATCGCGCGTTTCGGCATCGCCCAGCGTGTTCAATTGCAGCGTCACCCCATCGGCAATGCCCAGCTCGTGGATCAGCTGGTCGGCAAACGCCAGCAGCTCGACATCGGCCTGCGGCTCGGCGGCGCCGATGATCTCGGCGTCGATCTGGTGGAACTGGCGGTAGCGGCCCTTTTGCGGGCGTTCGTAGCGGAACACCGGGCCGTGCGTGACGACCTTGAGCGGGGCATATTGCTGCCATCCCTCGGTCAAATAGGCGCGCGCGATGCCGGCGGTGAATTCGGGCCGCAGCGTCAGCGAATCGCCGCCGCGATCCTCGAACGTGTACATCTCCTTCGAGACCACATCGGTCGTCTCGCCCAGCGACCGCGCGAACACGGCGGTTGCCTCGAACACCGGCAGCTCGACGCGGCTGAAGCAGTAAAGGCGGCGGACGCGATCAAACGCGTCAACGACGCGCTGGAAGCGGCGCTGGTCGTCGCCGAAAATATCCTGAGTGCCGCGAACGGGGCGGGGCGTTTCGATACGGGCCATGTGGCGGCGCTGCATAAGCGAAGCCCGCACCAAACGCCAGTGGCACGCGCGGTGTCGTTATCGGCAGGTCAGATCCTGTTCAGCCAGGTGGAGGATATATGCGCCCGCCCTTGCACAACGCCGTGCACGCGTTAGCAGGGCGCGATGACCAGTCTTCCCCGCGCGCTTGGCCGTCGGCTCGCGCCGCCGCGCTTTCTGCTCTTCGTCACGGTCTTCACGATCGGGCTGATCGCTTTGTGGCCGACCATGGTGCCGACCCGCGCGATCATGAGCGCGTTTGACATTTCCGGCACCGTCTTCCTGCTGTCGGTCGCGCCGCTGTTCAATTCGCCCCCCGGGCGGATGCGCACCCATGCCCGCGCCAATGACGCCAATCGCGCGCTGCTGCTGGGCATCAGCGTGCTGGTGACGCTGGTGGTGCTGGTGGTGGTATCGACCGAGATGATGGCGCGGGGCAGCAAATTGGGCGTCGCGCAAGTCGTGGCGACGCTGGTCATTTCATGGCTCTTTTCCAATACGGTCTATGCGCTGCATTATGCGCATCTTTATTATTCGAGCGATGGCGAGGGCGGCGATCATGGCGGGCTCGATTTCGCCGGCGACGCGCCCGAGCCCGATTATTGGGATTTCGCCTATTTCAGCTTCACGCTCGGCATGACGTTCCAGACATCGGATACCGGCGTCTCGTCACCGCGCATTCGCCGGGTGGTGCTGGGCCAGTCAATGGCGGCGTTCGTGTTCAACATCGGCGTGCTGGCGCTGACCGTGAATGTGCTGGGCAGCGGCGCGGGATAATGAAGCGTCGGCGCGACAATTACGCCCCTCAACCCCCAAGCCCGGCTGGACTCCCGCGCGCGCGCCGTTAATCACGCGC
>JBOFDB010000588.1:0-2035 GCA_051646545.1 Sphingomonas sp. | reverse complement strand
GGGCGAGGTGACGGGCATGCGCGGCGGCGTCATCCTGCCCGCTCGCGGCGATGGCCTGCAATTTGGTGGCGGTCGCGTTCAGCGCGGCGACGGTATCGGCATCGCTGGCGGGCGGCGCGATGGTAAACGGATTGAGCGTCAGGTCGAGCAGCAGCGATGCATCCTGCACCAGCGCGAGCTTGGCGGGCTGATCATCGGGGATATAGCTGTCGATCGACACCGCCTGCGCGACTTCGGGCAGCGTCGACAGCTTGGCCGCCAGCGCGCGCGCCGCATCGGCATTGGGGGTCACCACCGAAATGACGTTGGGCGTGCGCAGCGGATCGTGCATCAGGTCGTCGAGCGCCTGCATCGCCGGGCCATTGGGATCGCGCAGATGGAGCGGATTAAAGTCGAACCGGGTATCGGGCAGCAGCGCGATGCTGCCCAGCATCGACAGGCCGAATGCCCACAGCACCAACCGGCGGTGGCGATACAGCCAGTTGTCGACCGGGCGAAGCGCGGCAAAGCCGACTTCCTTCATCGGCGCACCGGGACGCAGCAGGATGATCAGCGCCGGCAGCAGCGTGATCGACAGCGCCAGCGCGATCACCATGCCCAGCCCGGCGATGATGCCGAGTTCGGAAATGCCGACATAATCGGTTGGCAGAAAAGCGGCGAACCCCAGGAAAATCGCCGCTGCCGCCAGCCCCAGCGGCTCGCCCAGCGCGGCGGCGGCATTTTCCATCGCCAGCGCATAATCGGCGCCTTCCAGCCGCTCGGCATTGAAGCGGACCGATAGCTGGATAGCAAAATCGACCCCCAGCCCGACGAACAGCGGAATGAACGCGACCGAGATCAGGTTGAGCCGCCCCACTGCGAGCAGCCCCACCGCAGTCGATATGATCAGCCCGGTGATCACCGTCATCACGATCGCCAGCACGATCCGTCCCGATTTGGTCGCGAACCACAAGGTCACCAGCATGGCGGCCGCCATGACGATGCCGACCAGACCGATATTTTCCTCAAGCGAGGCAAATTCCTCGTCCGCCAGCGGCACGTCGCCCGTCACCTTGACGGTGATGCCATGCGCCGCATCAAGCTGCAGCTTTTTGGCGGTCGCATAGATTGTGTCGACCGCCACTTCGCCGGGCTTGAGCGACGAGAAATCGAGCACGGGCTGGGTCAGGATCAGGCGGCGCTTGGGCGGCGCCTCCCCGCCATTGGCGAATAATGTCTGCCACGAAAAAAAGGCGGGCTTGCCATCGGCGACCTTGCTCAATGCGCCGTCGAGCGCGGTCAGCGGCCGATCGATATCGGAAAGCTTGGCCGCGCCCGTCTCCACGCCCGTCAGCATCGTGTCGATCGCGCCCGCCACGCCATGAAGCGAGGGATCGGCGGCGAGCGGCCCCAGGATCGGCTGCGCCTTGATCAGCGCCTGCGTCGTTGCGCGCACTTCGGGCACGGAGGAGAACAAGATGCCGTTGCGGGCAAGATAATCGCCGCCATCGGGACGCCGCACCGTCTTGAAATGCGCGTGATCGTCGGCCAGCGCGGCGGCCAGTTTCGCGGCGCCGAGCTCAGCGAGTTCGGGCGTTACCCCGTCGACCAGCACCAGGGCGGTCTGGGTTTGCCCCGGAAACGCCTTGTTGAGCGTCGCTTCCTTCTGCCGCCACTCGACCTTGGGCGAGATAAGCTCGCTGGTATCGGTCGTCATGTCGAAATGGGTCACGGCAAAGGCGAGCGCGGCAATGGCGACGACCAGGCAAATCACGACCGTGCGCCAGGGTCGCTGGGCGCTGTTCGCGACCGTGTCGAAAATCGATTTTTCGATCATTTTTTGGCGGGCGGGCCGCTGGGTCCGGTGAAATAACGCAGCTTGAAGGTGATCGTCTTGTCACCGGTAATGGTGAACTTGGCCTTGTTCCAGCTTGGCGCGCTCAGCCCGATGGGCGCATCGTTGGAAAAGCCGACGCCTTCCTTGGGAATGCCAAACAGGCCCTGATCGACCTTCTTGTTGTTATTCTCGTCCTGCGTGCCCTGCACGGCATATTCG
>JBOFDB010000557.1:0-1115 GCA_051646545.1 Sphingomonas sp. | reverse complement strand
ATGACGGCGCGCATTCATCGCCCTCGCGCCGCTTGTCCCAATCTTCATTATAGAGCGGGACCACCACTTCCTCGAACGGCAAGCCCGATTGCTTGCAGGCGAGCCAGCCGCGCAGCGACCAGGAGGAATAGGCCTTGTTGCCGATGATGAGCTTCATGGCCAGCGGCATAGCCGGGCGAGTGGCGGTTTGGCGAGCCGTTTTCAGAGGATCGCGGAGAGGATGGCGGCACGCAGCTCGGCAATGCCCTGCCCGGTGTCGCTCGACGTTGCCAGAATTTCGGGGTGCGCGGCGGGGCGTTTGCGAGCGGCGTCGGCGGTGCGCGCCGCCACATCGGCAAGCTCGGTTGGCTTCACCTTGTCGGCCTTGGTAAGAACGAGGTGATAGCTGACCGCAGCGGCATCGAGCATGTCGAGTATCTCGGTGTCGACGTCCTTGATGCCGTGGCGCGCGTCGATCAGCACCAGCGCCCGCTTCAGCGCCTGGCGGCCGCGAAGATAGTCGTTCACCAGAAAGCGCCATTGCTTGACGACATCTTTGGGCGCCTTGGCAAAGCCATAGCCCGGCATGTCGACGAGGCGCAGCACCGGCGGCTTGCCGACATCGAAGAAGTTGAGTTCCTGCGTGCGGCCCGGCGTGTTTGAGGTGCGGGCCAGGGCGTTGCGCCCCGCAAGCGCGTTGAGCAGCGATGATTTGCCGACATTCGACCGCCCGGCAAAGGCGATTTCAGGCGCAATCGCATCGGGCAGATGCTTGAGCGCGGGGGCGGATCGCAGAAAGCTGACCGGCCCGGCAAACAGCTTGCGCGCCGTCTCGATCGCCTCGTCGTCCATCAGAACCTCCCCTGCAAGGGGAGGGGGACCAGCCGCAGGCTGGTGGAGGGGTAAGGCACTATCGATGGGCATGACACCCCTCCACCACGCCCTGCGGGCGCGGTCCCCCTCCCCGTTTCGGGGAGGTATTGGTAACGAAAGCTCATTTCGCCGGTGCCAGCATTTCCGGATGGCGGGCGTAGAGCAGCCGCTGCTGGCCGATGGTGAGCAAATTGCTGGTAATCCAGTAAAGTTGCAGCCCCACGGGGAACCCCGCCATCAGGAACATCAGCATCCAGGGCATG
>JBOFDB010000534.1:0-5790 GCA_051646545.1 Sphingomonas sp. | reverse complement strand
AGGGGAGAGGAACCAAGCGACACTTTCTTCAGTTCCCATTGTTGGTGATCAGGTCGACGTCGCTGCCGCCGTCGTCGCGGCGCGTGACGTAGAGGATATAGGCGCCGCCATCGCGCGCACGCGTGCCGCCCAATATGTCGCGGCCGCCATCGGTCTGGCGCTCGGCGGAAAAGCCGGCTTGCGTGACGCGCGTATAATACCAGTCGATCAGGGTCTGCGCGGGCGTTGGCGATGAGAAGCTGACAACGCGCAGGTTGCAGCCGCCTTCGCTATTGCCTGCCGCCTCGATCACCCGGGCATCGGGATAAAGTGGCACGTCGGCGGGCAAGCGATTGGCCCAGCCGGTCGAATAGCCGATGCGGCCACCGCACGCCGCGGTGGCACGGTTGCGCTGGCGTTGGGCGAGCGCGCCGAGCGTCACCGCCTGTTTTGCCGCGCCGCAATCGGGGCAGCCCGCTTTGGCATCGGCGGCGGGCGCGCGGCGCAGGCTGGCGGGATCGACCGGGGCCGGTGGCCGCGCCACCGTCGCATCCGCCGGCACCGGTGCCGAATAGGGACGGGCTGGGGGCCGCACCGCGTCGTGATTGGCCGATTGTGCCAATTGCGGATCGACCATGATTTCGTCCTGCAGCGCGCTTACCACGGCCGGGTCGCGCGCATTGGCGGCATTGTTGCGATCGGCCAGCTCGGCATCGAGCGCGTCGACATTACCGGCGTCGCCACCACGGCTGCACGCGGCAAGCGACAGCAGCAGCGGCAACGCGCCAAGCGCCGCCGTCAGGCCCCATGCCCGTTTCCGCCGTGTCGTCATCCAACGCTCCTGAACGATGCCCCGTTCTGCCGCGAAACCGGTTAAGGAAGCGTTTGGGATTGCCCTTGCCTTCCCGCCCCCTCGCTCTTGCGGGAGGAAGGAATGGCGGGCCGGCATTATCGGTGCTTGACACGAGTAATACAGCTCCCCATTTACCGGCCATGCTCAACATCCTTTCGGTGCTGATCGCGCTGTGCGCCTTGCCCTTCACGCTGATCGGCGTCGTGCCGCTGCTCGGCAGCGTCAATTACCTTGCGATCATCATCGCGATTGTCGGCCTGGTTGTCGGCGTGCTCGCCAAGGGGTCGGCGGGGCGCAACCTCAACATTCTGGTGATCGTCATCGGCGTCATCAGATTGTGGTTGGGCTTCGGGATTTTCTAGACCCTACCGCTCGTCATGATTGCGATGGGCGGGTGCGGCGAAGCAATGCAGGCCGTAGGCGTGGGACTGGATTGCTTCCCCCGGCCTGCGCCGGGGTCGCAATGACGGCCTTATTTTTAAAGGCCTTACCCGTTCAGCTGATGCGTCAGCGTGATTTCGGCATTGAACAGCTTTGACACCGGGCAATTCGCCTTGGCACCGGCGGCGAGTTCGGCGAATTGATCGGCGCTGATGCCGGGCACGGTCGCGGTCAGCTCAAGGTCCGATCGGGTGATGGTGAAATTGCCGCCTTCCTGGGTCAACGTCACCTTCGCCTTGGTTTCGAGCGTGCCGTCGGTATAGCCCGCGCCAGCGAGCGCAAAGCTCAGCGCCATGGTGAAGCAGCTGGCATGCGCCGCCGCGATCAATTCCTCGGGGTTGGTGCCGGGCTCGTCGCCAAAGCGCGTGTTGAAGGCATAGGGCGTTTCATTCAGGATGCCGGACTGGGTTGCGACATGGCCTTTGCCCTCGCGGCCAAAGCCGTCATAGCGGGCAGATGCGGTGCGGGTGGTCATAGGTGCCTCCTGAAAGCCTGCCCGAAGATGCCGGGCACCCGTTGCTACCCGGTTCGCGTGACGGGGTCATGGCGGAAAGATTTTTTACGGCCAATTTCATCGCCCTGTCATATCGCTCTGGCGAAGAGACGCGGGAGCGGTTGAGGGGCGGCCCGTGATTCGCCTGCCATCGCCCGGGCGATCGTCAACGATTTCCACGTTATCCACAGCCCATGCCGACTCGAATCACGCTTCGCGCGACTCGCGATCGATGACAGCATCACTCCTGTAAGCAAGACGGTCAAACCCCGGGAAACCGAAGGTAGACCAGATGCTTAGGCCCTGATAGAGGCGCTGGCCGCAAGCCCGGCGACGATGGAGGGGCGGGGTAACGATCCCCTGATCCAGTGCTCTCGCCGCGCCAGCGGATACAGCCCCCAGGATCAGCAAGGAGCCGGTGCCCATCCCCTAAGCCGAGGCGCCAGCAGCGGCAGAGGGAAGGCCATCGAGGCGGACAGCGTGGGTTTGCCTGGGTAAAACCAGCCGCAGATTACAGCGTCCGCCCCGGTGACCAGATCGCGAAGCTCAGGCGCTGCGCCCGTGGCGCGGGGTGGATGCGAGCCGCCGAAACCGGACGGCGCGGGTGGACCGAAAGGAAAGCCAAGGCGGGTCAAGGTCCGGCGACCGGGGGTCGGCAGCAATGCTGGCCCCCATTTGCTTTTGGGGGCAATGGGAAGGGCGGGCAACGCCGCACCGCGTCGGCCGGAATGTGGGGCGGCGGCAGGGGGATGGGCGGCACGCCCGTCATGGCGATCGCACGCCCGATATTGCGCGCATGCCCGTCATTGCATGCGCCTCCCCGTCATTGCGAGCGCAGCGAAGCAATCCAGCCGCTGCGCCTCGTCGCGCGATGGCTTCGTCGCTGGCGCTCCTCGCAATGACGATCGGCAACGCCCCAAAAGCGCGATCTTGGGGACGCCCCGACGCAGGCGGTATTTCTCCCGCTTCCCCCGCATCGGCTGCGCCATTATGCCATCGCCATGCTGCCGCCGCCCCTTGCGACTTTGCCCGCCGCCATCGGGCCGTGGCTCGATCTGGCGGGGCTTGCCGTTTTTGCTGCAACCGGCGCGCTGGCCGCGGCGCGACGGGGGCAGACAATCGTCACGTCCGCCTTTTTCGCGCTGGTCACCGGCACTGGCGGCGGCACGGTGCGCGATCTGATGATCGGCGCGCCGGTCTTTTGGGTGCATGACAGCCGGGCCGCGCTGGTGTGCCTGGCGGTGGCGGTGCTGGTGTGGATCACCCCGACAAGCTGGTGGCGCGCGCATGCGCTTGATTGGCTCGATGCGGTGGGCCTTGCCGCTTATGCCGTGTTCGGCGCGGGCAAGGCGCTGGCTTATGGCATGCCGGTGGTGCCGGCTGCGCTGATGGGGGTGATCACCGCGTGCGTCGGCGGCATCATTCGCGATGTGCTGGCGGGCGAGCCATCGATCATCATGCGGCCGGAAATCTATGTGACGGCAGCGGCACTTGCCTCGGCGCTGTTTGTCGGGCTGGTGACATTGGGGCTTGCCGTGGTGCCCGCTGCAGTGACGGCGGCGAGCGCGGGCTTTGCGCTGCGGGCCGCCGCGATCCGGTGGAAACTGGCGTTGCCGGCTTATGGAGAGAGACGTTAGAGCGGGATGACCTTAGGTTGAATTAAGGCCGTCATTGCGACCCCGGCGCAAGCCGGGGGAAGCAATCCAGCCTGGTCGCCCGGTCCCTGGATTGCTTCGTCGCTCTCGCTCCTCGCAATGACGATCCATCCTCAAGTCATTATGCTCTAGGTCGCCGTGATCACGGCGATACCGGTCTGCTCGTTATCTCAGCACATACGCCGTCGTCACCCCGGCGCGCTTGCCCGGTCGTCACCCCAGCGAAAGCTGGGGTCGCTTGGGGGAGTAATCCCGCCAGCGATCCCAGCTTTCGCTGGGATGACGGGTTGGGGGCTGGGATGACGGATTGGGGGCTTGGATGACGATGGGGGCTGGGATGACGGATGCACGCGGCGGGGCTGGCGGATCGCGGGGGCTTACTCTGCGGGGACAGCGGCAATCGCCGTCCTGCGTTGTTTGCCCCAGCTTCCTTGGCCGGTCAGGAACGTCCACCAGCCCCAGGTGGCGCCGGCGTGGCGCAGTAGCTGGAACGTGAACGGCTCCAGCAGCGAGGCGACCAATGCCCAGCGCCAGCCCAGCCCCTCTTCCTGCCCCGTCCAGCGCGCGTAAAGGCGCAGGCTCCACAAATGATAGCCCAGATCGAGCACGACCTTGGCGAGCATCACCAGCAAAATCGGGAAAGCGATGTAGAAGGTTCCGGTCGCCAGCAGCCAGACCAGAATGGCAAAGGCCGCCAGGCCATAAATGGGCTGCAGCGTGTCGAGCGATTTCACCGGCATCATCCGCGTGCCCAGCTGGCCGAAATGCGGATTGCCGATCATGTCGCGGTTCCACCAATGCGTCTGGATGAACCCGCCAAACCAGCGCCGCCGCTGGCGCAGGAACGCCATCGGGCTCGCGGGGGCATCGGTCCGCGCCGTCGCCGCGCCGATGACGCGCACGCGCCAGTCAAGCCCCTGGTCGGCGGCGTGGCGATAAAGGCGATGGATCAGCTCATAATCCTCAACCAGGCAATCGGCATCAAAACCGCCGACCCGCACCACCGCCTCGCGGCGAAACGCGGCGAAAGCACCGGATATCAGCAGCAGCCCGCGCTCTTCCATCCACGCATAGCGCGACAGAAAATTGCGAACATATTCATAGCGCTGGAACCATTGAAAGGTCCGCTCCATCCGCGATGGCCCGCAAATCGGGGTCAGCACGCCGGTTGCCGCAACCAGCGCGGGTTCGGCAGTGAAAGCCGCCCGCATGGCGGCAAGCGCGCCCGGGTCGAGCAGCGTGTCGGCGTCGACGGTCAACACCACATCGGTATCGATCCGCAAAATGGCATCGTTGAGCGCGCGGGCCTTGCCGCCATGCGGCAGCCGCAGCCAGCGGAGCGAGGGCACGGCGGGCGCCGGCCCGCTCATTCCCCCCAGCGGTGGCGGGGCCAGGCCATAAAGCCGGGCTAACGCCTCGGGGGTCGCATCGCTCGACCCGTCATCGGCGATGACGATCAGGTCGGGCGGGTCGCTTTGGCCGGCAAGCGTGTCGATGGTCACGCCCAGCACGCCTGCTTCGTTATGCGCTGCGACGATGACGCCCAGGCTGGGCCGATCGGCACGCGGGGCGACGGGCGCCTGCGACAGCGGCCGCATCAGCCGCCAGGTGCGGCTGGCGGTGAACGCCAGCAGGAAGCTATCGTAAAGAATATAGGCGATGCCGACCGACCAGCCGGCCAGGCCATTTCTGAAAAACACCTGCGCGAGCAGCGCGACGAACAGCGCCAGCGCGGCAAGGTTGATGGCGTTCGCCACCCACGGCACGCGCCGGGGCGTCAGCCGCGGCGATTGCGCGGCGAGCGTCTGGGTCATCATCAGCATCGCGAACGCCTATTTCTGAATTGAGCTGAACAGGAGCTTGCGGGTAGGTAGGGTGTGTCGGGCGCTGCTGCCAGACGGTCCTTGGGCCAATCGATAAGGAGCGACGCAATGGAGGCACGGCGATACAGCCAACTGGCGATCTGGCTGCACTGGCTGATCGCGATCGCCATCATCGTCAACATCGCGCTCGCCTGGACCTGGCCCAACGTGCCCGAGGCGCAGGTCAGGCCGTTGATCGATGCGCATAAATCCTTTGGGATCACCGTTTTCGGGCTGGCCGTGCTGCGGCTGCTGTGGCGCTTCACCCACCGGCCGCCCGCGCTGCCGACAACGTATCAGAAATGGGAAATCCGCGCCTCGCACGCCACGCACTGGGCGCTTTATTTCATCATCTTCTTCATGCCGATTTCGGGCTGGCTGCACGATTCGGCATGGGATGCCGCCGCGACGCACCCGCTTTTGTGGTTCGGTTTGTTTGAGGTGCCACGCGCCAGCTATTACGAGCATCTCGATCCGGTGCGGATGAAACACTATCACGAACTGTTC
>JBOFDB010000548.1:0-1615 GCA_051646545.1 Sphingomonas sp. | reverse complement strand
GGGGGAGAGGTGATCTACGTCATTATCGCGGCGCCATCCGGATCGCGCCATCCAGCCGGACATCCTCGCCGTTGAAATAGCCATTTTCGATCATCGTCAGCGCGAGGTGCGCGAACTCGGGCGGCACGCCCAGGCGCTTGGGGAACGGCACGGATGCCGCCAGCGCATCGCGCACCGGCTGCGGCGCGCCCAGCATCAGCGGGGTTTCGAAAATGCCCGGCAGGATCGTGTTCACGCGAATGCCCTCGCTCATCAGATCGCGCGCGATGGGGAGCGTCATGCCAACCACGCCCGCCTTTGATGCCGAATAGGCGACCTGGCCCATCTGGCCATCTTCGGCCGCCGCGCTGGCGGTGTTGACAATCGCGCCGCGCTCGCCGTCTTCATTGACCGGATCAAGCGTCAGCATCCCCGCCGCCGATTTGGCGATGCAGCGGAAGGTGCCGACCAGATTGACCTGGATCAGCCAGTTGAAGGCATCGAGCGGATAATGCTTGATTGACCCGTCAGTCTTGGAGCGGCTGGCGGTCTTCATCGCCGCGCCGGTGCCGGCGCAATTGACCAGCACCCGCTCCTGCCCATGCGCGGCGCGTGCCTTGGCAAAGCCGGCATCGACCGACGCATCGTCAGTGACGTTCACTTCGCAGAAAATGCCGCCGACTTCGGCCGCGACCGCTTCACCCTTTTCGGCCTGCATGTCGAAAATCGCGACCTTGACGCCCTTCGCGGCGAGCGCGCGGACAGTGGCGGCACCGAGGCCGGAGGCACCGCCGGTAACGACAGCGGCGATGGTGGAATCGAGGATCATTGAACTAGTCCTTTTTCATAAACGCCGTGTCCCTGAGCTTGTCGAAGGGCTGTCCTTGCTTGCTCGCGGCAAAGCAAGGCAGTCCTTCGACAGGCTCAGGACAAGCGGAATTAATTGCTCCGTAGCCGCCTACAGCCGCTCGACAATCGTCACATTGGCGACGCCGCCGCCTTCGCACATCGTCTGCAGGCCATATTTGCCGCCGGTCGCATCAAGCACGCCGAGCAAGGTCGCCATCAGCTTGGTGCCGCTCGCGCCCAGTGGGTGCCCCAGCGCAATCGCGCCGCCATGGATGTTCAGCTTTGCCGCATCCGCGCCCGTGTGCTTCAGCCATGCGAGCGGGACCGGCGCAAACGCTTCATTGACTTCATAGAGGTCGATGTCGCCGATCTTCATCCCCGCCCGCTGCAAAGCGCGGTCGGTCGCGAACAGCGGTTCTTCCAGCATGATCACCGGGTCGCCCGCCGTCACCGTCAGATTGTGAATGCGCGCGCGCGGGGTCAGGCCATGCGCCTTCAACGCGGCTTCGGACACGATCAGCACGGCAGAGGCGCCATCGCAAATCTGGCTCGCTGAAGCGGCAGTGATGCTGCCGCCTTCCTGCAACAGCTTGACGCCTGCAATCCCCTCCAGCGTTGCGTCGAAACGGATGCCTTCGTCCGTGCCATGCTGGATGATGCCTTCGGGCGTCTCGACGTCGAGCACGATAATCTCATTGGCAAACCGCCCGGCCTCGGTGGCCGCGCGCGCCTTCACATGGCTTTCATAGGCGAACTGGTCGAGCTGATCCTTGGTGAAGCCGTGCTT
>JBOFDB010000152.1:0-1990 GCA_051646545.1 Sphingomonas sp. | reverse complement strand
GGGGGAGATTGGTGCAGGCGATGATGCGGCGGCGCTGGCGCATGCCCGGCGGCGGCTGGCGGCCACGCAGCGGGTGTTTGCAGCCAATCAGCGCAATATCGGCCTGGCGCGGAGCGTGGCCGAGGCCGAGCGGATCAATCGTGATGGGCGGCGGGTCGCTTTTCTGGCGATGGAAAACAGCTCACCCCTGGGCAGTGACTTGTCGGTCCTGCGCGAATTCCATGCTGCCGGCGTGCGGATGGCAGGGCCGGTGCACAATGGCGGCAACCGGCTGGCCGACAGCGCCGGCGGGCCGTTTCGTCATGGCGGCCTCTCCCCGCTGGGGCGGTTATGGGTCGCGGAGATGAACCGGCTGGGCATCATCATCGATGGCAGCCATTCGTCCGACGACACACTGCGCCAGATGATGGCGCTGTCGAGCACGCCGGTGATCCTGTCGCATTCCGGGTTCAAGGCCATCTTCGATCATCGCCGCAATATCGATGATACACTGGCTCGCGAAGTCGCGGCGCAGGGCGGGGTGATCCACATTAATTCGGTGTTCCTGTCGCGGTACAACTCCACCCCGGCCCGTGATGCCCTGTCCGAACGGATGGAGGCGATGGACCGCATGACGCCAGCCGAGCAACGCGCAGTGGCGGCCGAATGGGCGGCGCTCGACCGGACCGAACGGGTCAATGAAGGCGATTTTGCGCTGTATATGCGCGCACTGCTGCATTGTCTGAACGTGGTTGGCGTCGATCATTGCGGCATCGGCGCGGATTGGGACGGCGGCGGGGGTTTGCGCGATATGGAGGATATCCAGGCCAATCCCCGGATCACGGCGGCGCTGATCAATGCCGGCTATAGCGCCGCTGACATCGAAAAAATCTGGAGCGGCAATATCTTGCGGGTGCTGCGCGCCGTTGAGGTGGAGCGCGACCGCCAAGCGCGGCGCCAGGTGCGGCAATAATGCTATGCGGCGCGCCCGAGCAGGCGTAGCATCGCCGCCGGGAGAGCTGCAATGATGAGAGCCATGTTGAGCCGGGCGGCTTTGACCGCCGCCCTGATCCTGACCCCGGCCGCTGCACAAGAGGCCGCAACGCCGCCATTGCCGCCGGTTGAGGTCGCCGCGCTGCCCACGATCATCGAACAACCGATCGCGTTTGACCGCAGCGAGCGGATGACCTTGCCAGTATATATCGGCGGCGAAGGACCGTTCGCCTTCGTCATTGACACCGGCGCAGAGCGCAGCGTGATTGCGCGCGAGCTGGCACAGCGGTTGAACCTGTCCAGTGCGGGCCGAGCGCGGGTGATCGGCATCGCTGAAACAGTCACTGCGGACCTGTTCCACATCGACCGGCTGGCGCTGCAAAGCATCGATATGGGGCGGCGGGTGGTACCGGCCTTTGCCTATCGCGATCTGGGCGCTGCTGGCCTGGTCGGGATTGATGGGTTGGAAGGACATTCGGTGCGGCTGGATTTCATCCGGCAACGGATCGACATCCGCGAATCGCCGGTCAGCCGCCGTCCGCAACGCGACCCCGAGATGGACCGTGACGCCATTGTCGTCACCGCGCGGCGGCGTGCCGGCCGGTTGATCCTGTCGGACGCCGAACTGGGCGGTGAGCGGATCGACATCATTGTCGATACGGGCGCGCAGACCAGCATCGGCAACCGGGCCCTTCAGGCACTGGTCCGGCGCGAGCGGGGGCAACGCGGGCCGCTGATCGATGGCCAGGTGCTGGGCGTCACGGGGGCGATGCTGCCGGTCAATATGGGTGTGGTTGAGCGCATGCGCATTGGCGGCGTCGATTTCGTCAACTTGCCGGTCGCCTATGCCGATTCACCCGCGTTTGAAATGCTGGGCCTGTCGCGCCGGCCGGCCTTGTTACTGGGCATGGATGCGCTGACCCTGTTTGAGCGCGTGGCAGTCGATTTCACCAACCGGCGGGTGACATTCGACATGCCCGATGGAGCGCGGCGGCCGGACAACAGCGCGCTGGCAATG
>JBOFDB010000096.1:0-1905 GCA_051646545.1 Sphingomonas sp. | reverse complement strand
AAATTCGCGCGCGGCATGGCCATTGCGGGTGAAGATGGCGACGCCATTGCCATATTGATGCTCACTCGGCAGGCGCAGCGCGGTTTCGAAATCGAGCGCGCGGACGATCTGGAGGACCGGGCCGAAGATTTCCTCCTTATAGCTCTGCATCTTGGGCGTGACGCGATCGAACAGCGACGGGCCGACGAAGAAGCCTTGCTCATGCCCCTGCAGCGTGAAGCCGCGCCCGTCGATCACCAGCTCGGCGCCTTCGTCGACGCCGGTCTGGATCCAATGCTCGATCTTGGCCTTGTGCGCGGCGGTGACGACGGGGCCGTAATGCGCTTCGGCATCGGTTGAGACGCCGACGCGCAGGGCATGGATGGCGGGGATCAGCTTGGCGCGCAGCGCATCCGCCGTCTTGTCGCCGACCGGCACCACCACCGGCAGCGCCATGCAGCGCTCGCCCGCCGAGCCGAACGCCGCGCCCGCCAGATCATTCACCACCTGGTCGAGATCGGCATCGGGCATGACGATGCCGTGATTCTTGGCCCCGCCCATCGCCTGGACGCGCTTGCCCGCATCGACGCCGCGCCGGTAGACATAATGCGCGATGTCGGATGAGCCGACAAAGCTCACCGCCGCAATCGCCGGGTGATCGAGGATCGCGTCGACCATTTCCTTGTCGCCATGGACGACCTGGAGAATGCCCTCGGGCGCGCCAGCTTCGCGCATCAGCTCGGCGAGCCGCACCGGCACGCTCGGGTCGCGTTCCGACGGCTTCAGGATGAAGGCATTGCCGCACGCAATCGCGACGCCGAACATCCACATCGGGATCATCGCCGGGAAATTGAACGGGGTGATGCCCGCGCCAATGCCCAATGGCTGGCGCATCGAATAGACGTCGATGCCCGGCCCCGCGCCTTGCGTATACTCGCCCTTCAGCGCGTGCGGGATGCCGCAGGCATATTCGATGACGTCGAGCCCGCGCTGCACATCGCCCTTGGCGTCGGCGATCACCTTGCCGTGTTCGGACGAGAGCAGCCGCGCCAGCTCCTCCATATTGGCCTCGACCAGCCGCTTGAACTCAAACATCACGCGCGCCCGGCGCTGCGGATTGGTCGCGGCCCAGCCCGGCTGCGCGGCCTGCGCCGCCGCCACCGCGCGCTCAAGCTCGGCCGCCGTGCCCAGCACCACTTCCGCCTGCACCGCGCCCGAATTGGGGTCGTAAACCGGCGCCCGTCGCCCGGCACCGCCGCCTGCGCCCACGCCGCCAATATGATGGTCGATCAATCGCATAAATTCTCTCCGGCTAAGGGGCGGGCGACAGTGGCAAAGCCGCGCCTGACCATAGCGCTAAGACAGATTTTGTCGCGCGGATCAACCACGCCCGCGTCCGCGGCGCCCCCGAAACCACGTTGTTAATTTTTTTCAAATTTTTTTGCGTGCCCCCCGTGCGGCTCGCCCGACCCGGCGGCGTCATCGCCTGTGAAGGTCATCATGTTTTGTACGGGGGGACAAAGTGTATCAGCATTTCGCTCAGTTCCATGTTTTCGATCGCCCATTGCCCGATATCACCCGGGCCGATTGGTCGGTGATCATCCCGTTTCACAATGAGGCGGACTGGATTGCGGGCACGATTGCGTGCCTTGCCGATCAATCGGTGCCGTTCGAACTGATCCTGGTCGACAATGGCAGCAACGATGGCAGCGCGGCGGTTGCGCGGGACGCGGCGGTAAAGCTCGGCCTGCCGCATCGACTGATCGTCGAGCCGCGGCGGGGCAAGGTCGCGGCGCTCGCGGCGGGGCTGCGTCAGGTCGATACGCGCTGGGTCGCGACGTGCGACGCCGACACTTATTACCCGGCCAATTATCTTGCCGAAGCCGGCGCGCTGCTCGCCGGGCAAGGCACCGTGGCGACGAGCGC
>JBOFDB010000612.1:0-2087 GCA_051646545.1 Sphingomonas sp. | reverse complement strand
CTATGTCGGCATTCGCGTCAACAATATCGGTCCCTCGGCGGGCGTGGTGTCAGAGCCGCTGCCGGTCGGCTGGTATTTCGCGCCGCCGGGAACGAACATCTATGAATATCCCGTGTTTACCCGCACTTATACCTGGACGCGGTCGCGCACCGAGCAGAATGAGATCGACGAATCGTTCAGCTTTCAGGACAAGAACGGCCTCGGCCTCTCCGCCGATGTCGCGGTTGCCTATCATGTCGATGCGACGCACGCGCCGATCCTGTTCCAGCGCTATCGCAGCGACATGGACGCGATCATCGCCGGGCCGTTGCGCAACGCGATCCGCAACGCCATCGTCGAGCGCGCCTCGCAGCTTGGCGTCGAGGAGATTTATGGCCCGCACAAGAGCGAGCTGATCAACACCGCGCTGCGCCAGGTGCAGGCCTATTTCGCGCCGGTCGGCCTGGACGTCGAGCAGCTCTATTGGGCGGGCAATATCGTCGTGCCCGATGCGGTGCTGCAGCAGATCAATGCCAAGATCGCCAATGAGCAGGCGGCGCTCGCCGCGCAGGCGAACGTCGCGACGGCCACCGCCAACGCCCAGGCGCGCGTGGCGAAGGCGGAAGGCGACGCCAAGGCGATCCAGGTCGAGGCGGAAGCGATCCGCACCAACCCGGAAATCGTCAAGCTGCGCGCGGTGGAGAAATGGGACGGCAAGCTGCCGACCTATACCGGCAACGGCCCGCTGCCCTTTATCGACGCTAAATAACCGCGGGGTGAGGCGGCTGGACCACCGGGTTCACCGCCTCCACCGTCAATGATCCTGCCGGCAGGGGCTGGCACAGGCTGGATGAAGGCACCGCCGGGTTAAGCCATGCCGCCCATTGGTGACGGCCCAGCACAACGACCTGCCGGGAATGATGGGGCAGGATATCCGGGCCGGGCGGGCAGGTGAGCATGGTGAAGGCTTCGCCCACCTGGGGATCGGTACGCCACAGCCCGGCGATGCAGAACCACTCGTGATCCTTCAGGCGGAAAGCCCATTTGTCCTTGCGGCGCGGCTTGGGCGCCCCGTCAGGCGTGACTGGCGTGGTAAACTCGTAAAAAGCGTCGACCGGGATCAGGCAGCGCCCGCGCACGATATCGCGGTCATCGGCGCGGTAGTTGTAAACGGGTTTGCCGCCTGCGCCCGGCCAGCTCCACCGGCGGATGACGAGTTCGGCAGCGCCCTCGGTTGCGGCGCTGGCGCGGATGATCGTGGTCGGGTCGGTGATGCGAAAGCCGTCAAGCGGCGCCATGTTGGGCGCGCCTTCGGGAAAGACCAGCGGGATGCGCGTCTGGCTCCAGTCGGCACGAAGCTCGCCAAGCGCGATGCGACGGGCGGCTTCGTTGCACATCGCTTATCGCGCCAGCGCCTCGGCGATCAGCTTGCGCGAATTGGCGATGCCGTACAGCGCGATGAAGCTGCCCATACGCGGGCCCTGGGCAGAGCCGAGCAGGGTTTCGTAGAGGGCCTTGAACCAGTCGCGGAGTTCAGCAAAATCGCCCGTCTTGCCAATCTCATAGACGATGTTCTGGATGTCTTCGGCGCTCGCCGTCGCCGGGAGGGCGGCAAGTTCGGCATCGAGCCGTTCCAGCGCGGCGCGTTCGGTCGCATCGGGCGCGCGGCGGTGGAGCGTCGGCGCGACGAAATCGCGGGCATAAGCCAGCGCCCGGTCGATTAGCGGATCGAGATCGGGATAGCGCTCAGGCGTGGCATCGGGCACGTAATTGGCGAGATAGCCCCAGACCTGCTCGCGCGTCGCTTCCGCCATCACGCCGACCAGGTTCAGCAACAGGCCAAAGGTCACCGGCAGCGTGCTCGTCGGCACCGCGCCATTATGGATATGATGCACCGGATTGCCGAGCTTTTCCTTGAGCGGCTGGGCGGGATAATTCCCCCGGAACTGCCAATACTCATCCACCGCGCGCGGAATCACCCCCATGTGCAGCGACTTGGCGCGCTTGGGCTCGCGATAGATGTAGAAGGCCAGGCTCTCTTCCGAGCCATAGGTCAGCCATTGCTCGATCGACAGGCCATTGCCCTTGGACTTGGAGATTTTCTCGCC
>JBOFDB010000377.1:0-3817 GCA_051646545.1 Sphingomonas sp. | reverse complement strand
TTGGCGCGCAGTTCGCGGAACGGCCCCTGCCAGCGGTCCTCGGCGTAAAGTTCAGGGCGGCTGACGTCGAACGGGTCAATCGCCGCCGCAGGCTGAGCGGTGCTGGTGGTTTCCTGCGCAAGGGTTGCCATGGTGCCTCTCCTTCTTTGGTGGCAAGGAAGCACTAACTTACACTTGTGTCAATAGCGTTTCAGCCCTTGCCGCGCTTGGGGCCGGCGCCGGATTTCAATACCCCGCGCCTGAAGGCGCGCGCGCTGATGACGATGGTAATGCCAACCCATAGGGCCTGCCAGGGCAGGGCAAGCATATGCGGCCACAGCTCCGCCGAATTGGCGGCGCGCGCGGCCATGGCGAACGGCGAACTCAGCGGGAAAATCTCGGCAACGCGCGCCAGCGTCGATCCCGGCTGCGACGCGGCCGCCGATGACAGCCCGAACATCGTCATCTGAACCACGGTGATGGGCAGCGACAGCATCTGGATTTCGCGCATCGTCTGCGCCTGCGCGCCTACCCCCAGAAACACTGCGCCCAGCAGCATATAGGCCATGGTGAAATAGGCGCAGAACAGGAACACAAAGGCTGGCACGCCAACGGCCGGCCCCACCTGGGCAAAGGCGTGCCCGGCATCGCCTGGCAGATGCGAGATCAGCTGGCTGGCGAGCGTGCCCCAAAAGCTGACGAACAAGGCGGCGACGCCGAACATGCCGATCAGCTTGCCCAGAAAGACCGCCTCCAGCGGCACCGCGGCGGCCAGCACCTCAATCACCTTGTTGCTGCGTTCCTCCGCCATAGTGCCGACCGCCTGGCCCGACAGGAACAGGGTGAGGAAGAAAATCCCGAACACGGCGAAGAAAGCTGCCTGACCATGGCCGCTTTTGGTGACCTTGGTTTGCGCAAAAGGTGCCTTGTCGGGGTGGCTGAGCGTGGTGGTGGCGCCGCTTGCCCGGTCGCGCAGCACGGTTTCGGCGAGCGTCGCGAGATAATCGGCGGTGCGGCGCCCCTGCGCGCCATAGCGGATATGGGGCGCGGCAAGCGGGCCAAAAAGCACCGATGAGGTTTCCACATCATGCGCTTCCATGGCGTCACGCGCCTGGGCGGCAAGATCGGCCCTGGGGGCAATGATGTCGAGCGCGGGCGGTGCGTCGCCGGGGCGGAAAATGGTGCGCAGGCGCGTATCGGCCGCGATCAGCGCGGGCTTGTCCGCCTCGCTGGCGATGGCGACGATGCGGACCTTGTCCTCGACATTGCCGCGTGCCAGCGTCGACCCGCCAAAGGCGCCGACCACGCCAAAGCCGATCATGAACAGCGGCGACAGAAGGAACAGCAGGAACAGCGGGGTGAACACCGTCGCGATGAAGTCGCGGCGCGCGATGGTCAGCGTCTGGCGGAGCAGGCGATTGCGGATCATAGCGAGGCCTCCTCCAGCGCCTTGCGGCCAACAATGTTGACGAAAGCATCGTGTAGCCCGGGTCGCTCGATCGACAGGCCGGCAATGCCATGCCCCGTCTCGATCAGCCGCACCAGCAACGGCTCGATGCCGTCATTGGGCAGCGTGAAGCGCCAGCCCGCCCCCTCTGCCACGGCATCGCCGGGCAGCAGCGCATGCAGCCCCTCGCCATCGCGGGCGGGCGTGTAATGGACGATCTGCGGCAAGGTCGCGCGCGCCTCTGCCACGGTGCCTTCAAATTTGCGCTTGCCGCCTGCGATGATGGCGAGCCGGTCGCACAGCCGCTCAGCATGGCTCATGATGTGGGTGGAAAACAGGATGGTCGCGCCGCGATCGCGCTCGGCGCGGATCAACGCTTCCAGCCGCTCTTGATTGACGGGGTCGAGGCCCGAAAACGGCTCATCGAGCACCAGCAAATCGGGCTGGTGAACAACCGATCCCAATAGCTGGACGAATTGCGCCATGCCCTTGGACAGCTTGCGGATCTTGTCGTCAGCGGCATGGCCCAGCCCGGCCTGCTCCAGCAAGGTCACCGCGCGTTTGCGACCCGCGCCCCAGTCCAGCCCGCGCAACGCGCCCATGAAGGCAATCGCTTCCTTCGCCTTCATCGCCGGGTAAAGCCCGCGCTCTTCAGGCAAATAGCCGATGCGGTCACCCACTTCGCGCGGGCGGCGATGGCCAAGCAGCGCGCGGTCGCCCTCATCGGGTTCGATAATGCCGAGCAGCATACGCAAGGTGGTCGACTTGCCCGCGCCATTGGGGCCGAGCACGCCGTAAATGCTGCCGGCGGGAACGGCGAGATCGACCCCGTCAACCACGCGCCTGCCGCCGAATTTCTTGACCAGGCCCTGTGCGCTGACCGCCGGTTGACCATCCATGATGTGATTTTTTCCCGCCATGCCCGTATTACCGTGGTAGCGGGGTGGGGTGGACCAAGACAAGCCATTCAACCGGTTAATCCGCGAAAAAGCGTCCGCGCTTGGTTTTGCCGCGTGCGGAATCGCTTTGGCTGATGCCGCGCCCCGGGCGGGCGAGCGGCTGCGCGCCTGGCTCGCCGACGGCATGCATGGCGAGATGCTGTGGATGGCCGATCGCGCCGAACAGCGCGCCTCCCCCACCGGGCTGTGGCCTGAAGTGAAAAGCATCATTGCGCTCGGCATGAGCTATGCGCCCGCCACCGATCCGCTCGCGCTGGCGGCGGTGCCTGATCGCGCGCGGATTTCGGTTTATGCGCAGGGCCAGGATTATCATGACGTGGTCAAGCGCCAGATAAAGGCGCTTGCCCGCTGGCTGGTCGAGACGGCGGCGCCCGCGCAGCCGCAGGTGAAGGTTTTTGTCGATACCGCCCCGGTGATGGAAAAGCCGCTGGCGGAGGCGGCGGGGCTGGGCTGGCAGGGCAAGCACAGCAATCTGGTGAGCCGCGACGCCGGCAGCTGGCTGTTCCTGGGTGCGATTTACACGACGCTTAATCTTGCCCCCGATGCGCCGGGGCGCGACCGATGCGGGTCGTGCGACGCGTGCCAACGCGCCTGCCCGACCGATGCTTTTCCCGCCCCCTATCGCGTCGATGCGCGGCGCTGCATCTCCTACCTCACGATCGAGCATAAGGGAGCGATTCCGCACGAGTTTCGCCGGGCGATTGGCAACCGGATTTACGGCTGCGACGATTGTCTGGCGGTGTGCCCGTGGAATAAATTTGCCCAGGCCGCGCAGGCCAACCGGGCCTTTCTGCCGCGCGCGGAGCTGGCGGCGCCGCGGCTCGCCGATCTGCTCGCGCTCGACGATGCGGGTTTTCGGCAGGTGTTTTCGGGCTCGCCCATCAAGCGGATCGGTCGCGACCGGATGGTCCGCAACGCGGCGATTGCCGCGGGCAATAGCGGCGATGTGGCGATGGTGCCGGTGTTGCAACGGCTGGTGGGCGATCCCTCGGACGTGGTGCGAGAGGCGGCGCAATGGGCGATCGATCAGCTACAATATCACTAACGGGCAAGCTCAACTGACGGCCCGATTCCCGGCACGGCGGCCGACCCCGCTACTTCCCCCCGCCCCGTCGGGCGATGGCGGCGACGCAGCTCGCGCGGTCGATCGTGCGGCCATCGGGCTGGCGGGCGTCGACATGCGTTACTACCGCGCCATGCCCGGTGGCACCGTAAAGATAAGCGTCGAGCACGCAGATCGCGCTTTGAAACTGCAGTTTGCGGCCCGGCCCTTCGGTCACGTCGGCGTCGGGCTTGCCGAACAGCGCGGTCAGCTGCGCGGCGTCCTTGCCCATCACGCGCTCCAGCCCGACCGGCGCCGATACTGGCCGGACGGGCGGCGGCTGCAGTCCGACAACGGGCGGCGGCGCGCCCGTCGTTGCGCCGCATGCCA
>JBOFDB010000419.1:0-2999 GCA_051646545.1 Sphingomonas sp. | reverse complement strand
CGTGCCGAAATCGCTAAGGTCGTCCCCCGCGACGTTGAAGTTCGCCGACAAATCACCAATCGCGCCCAGTACATGCTTTGACCGGCTGGTCAGCGGCACATCGACGTTGAGCTGGCCATTGGCGATGTTGCGGCCGACGCTACCCGTGGTTGTCACGCCGTTGCGCGATGAATTGCTGGCAAAATCGATGATCTGCCCGCCGCCATGAACGGCAACGTTGATCTTGCCCGCGGGCAAATCGGCAAGCTGGCCGTTGACCAGCCCATCGATCCGCCCAACCGTCGACAGCGAATGCGCGCGCGAGGCGAAAGGACCATCGGTGGTGGTGTTCGCCTCGTCGCGGTCAAAGGCACTGGTCAGGTTCCAGCGCCAGATTGACCAGTTGCCATTTGCCGTCAACCCGACATGGGTGTTGAGATCAGTGGTGCGGCGGTGAATCGCGCTAACATCGCCTGACGGCAGGAAATAGGCACCCTGCAGCCCGGCGCCCTCATTATAATCGATGCGACCGTTGAGCGAAGCCTGCGTCTTGCCGATGGGTCGGGCATAGACGAAATTGCCGGTATAATCGTCGGTCGCGGGCAGCAGCGTGCGATATTGGCCCAAATTGGGGATGGCGGGCTGGCCGGGCGGGGTCTGCTCGACAATGTTGCGCTCCGCCTCGGTCAGCGCGTCGAAATGCTCATATTCCAGATGCGCGGTAAAGCGATTGTCGTTGCGGATGCGCAGGATATCGCCTTCGGGATTGGGGCTGTTGCGGCCGCCATCGGTGGCGAAGCGATCGCCAAATTGCAGCGTTTCGGCGCGGAAGCGGCGGCGCAGCACGATATTCACCACGCGCTGATCGGCGGTATAGCCATATTTCAGCGCGACTTCCTCGGGCAGGATGTCGACACGGGCAATCGCCTCGGTCGGCAAGTCGCGGATTTCCTGAAAGCCCGAAATGCGCTTGCCATTCAGCAGCACCACCGGCGGGCCGCCATTGCCGCGCCCGCTGCGCGTTTGCGGCGCCAGTTCGGTCAACAGCTCGGCGACCGAATTGACGCCATAGGAGTGGATATCGGCGGGGCTCAGCTGTTGTTCGGGCGGGATATCGCCGACAACCGCGCCAGGCAGATCGCGCGTGCCCTGCACGACGATGTCGGCTTCGTCGGAGATATCGCCACCACTACCACCGCCGGTGCCCGATGCCGGACGTGGCGGCCGGGGGAGCGGCGGCCGGGTGGGCTGCGCCGTCGGCGCGGGCGCGGGCGGGCCTGCCGGGGCGGCGACCGGTGGGGCTGGCTGCGGCGCCGGTGGCGGCGCGGGTAGCGGCGCTGACTGGGCAGCCAACGGATCGGCAATCGCCGCCAGCATCGCTGCCGCGACGAGCGAATCACGACGCATGAACACTCCCTGATATGCGAATGACTTGGCCCGCGCGCCTAAAGCCTAATTGTCGCAGAAATGTGCCAGGCGACCGCGTCGTCCCTGCTTGATGAGGAGCGGACGCAAGCTACAGCTTCACCACCCCGTGATCGATCACGCTGCGCGCCGAATCGACCAACGTCTGTTCGGCGGGGCGCGGCGTCCAGCCGAGTACGGCGCGGGCATGGTCAGCGGGGGTATCGCGAACTTTGCCCAATTCGCCCGTCACCATCTTGAGCGTCGGATCAAATAGCGACGCGGTACGCAGCACGAAATCGGGCAGCTTGCGCGTCGGCACCTTGCGCGCGTCCGCCCCCAACCGCGCGCGCAGCACCGCCGCCACATCCTTCATCATCATGAAGGGGCCTGAGGCAATGAAGCGCTCGCCATTCATATTGGGCGCGGTCAGCGCCTTGACGTGCAAGTCCGCCACATCGCGCACATCGACCACGCCAAAACCGAAATTGGGAAGGCCCGGCAATTGCCCCGAAATCAGCCGGGTGATGATCTCGATCGAGCCCGAGAAATCGGCGCTCAGCACTGGCCCCAGCACGGCGGACGGATTGACGGAGCAATATTCCATCTCGCCGCCTTCCGCCGCAATCCAGTCGCGCGCCGCGCGTTCGGCAATCGTCTTGGACTTGGCATAGGCATGGACCTCGGGGCCATTGATGTTGGTCCAATCGGCCTCGCTATATTTGGCGACCTTCTTGCCGTGCCCATAAGCGATCGCCGCGACCGACGAGGTCATGACAACGCGCTTCACGCCTGCCGCTTTAGCGAATTTCAGCGCGCGCAGCGCCCCGTCGCGCGCCGGCACGATCAGCTCATCTTCATGGCGGATGCGCCCGGTCGGCAGCGGCGAGGCGATATGCGCGACATGGCTGCACCCCGCAACGGCATCGGCCCATCCCGCATCGTTGGTCAGGTCGGCGGCAAAGAAGGTCAGCTTGTCGGCCGGCACGTCGAGCGCGGCGCGCACCTCCGCCTCGCGCGACAGCGAGCGGATGGTGGTGTTGACGTGCCATCCTTCCGCGATCAGCTGGCGGATGATGAAGCTGGCGATATAGCCGCTGCCGCCCGTCACCAAGACCTTGCCCGTCATCCGCTGATCCTTTTCCATTGCGCGCTTCATCGGTTTTAGAGTGAAACGCATTGCCCGCCAAGCGAAACACCTTGCCGCGCGCGTAATTTCTGCGCCACAACATGGCCTGCATGTGCATGGACCACCTCACCCTCGAAACCGATCGCCCGTGGCCGCAAGAGGGGCGCGAGCGGCAGATCCTGCCCCCGCCAATCGCGACCGTCGGCACCGGGATTTCCACCGGCGAGCATGAGGCGCTGGCACGGCTGTCGCCCGATGTGGTGATGATGATGGGCGACAATCCCGCCCTGCCGCGCATGCCGAGGGCACCCACCCTGCTCGACTTTTTCCGCTATCGCGTCGGCGGCATTACCGGGCGCCATCTGATCAGCTCGGCCAAGCGCGCGCAGGACGACGGCCAGCCTGAAAAGATCGTGCTTGCCTGCCTGCTCCACGATTTCGCCAATGTCGGGCTGATCCGGGGCGATCATGGCTATTGGGGCGCGCA
>JBOFDB010000100.1:0-2578 GCA_051646545.1 Sphingomonas sp. | reverse complement strand
GCGCGCGCGGTGTTGATCGCGGGGGGTGAGGCGACGGCGGCATTCAAGGCCGCGCAGCGGGCGGGGCATATGCTCGACTGGTCACGCGGCGTGGCGGCGGCGGAGGAGGATCGCGGTTTCGGCAAGCCGCTGTTGTCGGCGTATGACATCGCCAACGGGCTGGGCGCACCGGTCATCACCTATCCGGCGTTTGAGCATGCGCTGCGCGGGCGGTTGGGGGTGTCGCGGCGCGATTACGCCCGGCGGATGGCGCAGCTCTGGGCGCGCTTTTCGGGTATTGCTGCCACCAACCCCTATAGCCAGTTCCCGGTCGAGCGCTCGGTTGATTTCCTGATGACGCCGTCGCCAGAGAATTACCCGGTCGCTGACCCTTATCTCAAATGGCACGTCGCGCAGGATGCCGTGAATCAGGCGGCGGCGGTCATCCTGACATCGGTGGGGGAGGCCGATCGGCTGGGCATCGCGCCCGAACACCGCGTCTTTCTCCACGGCCATGCTGAAGCCGCCGAGCGCGTGCCGAGCGAACGACCCGATTTGTCGCGGTCGCGGGCGGTCGAGCTGGTGCTGGCGCGCGCGCTGGCGGCAACGGGGATTGGGGTGGAGTCCCTTGCCGAGATTGACCTTTACAGCTGTTTCCCCTGTGCGGTGCTGATCGCGGCGGAGGCGCTGGGGGTCGATCCCCTGGCGCGCGATCTGACGGTAACGGGTGGGCTGCCCTTTTTCGGCGGCCCCGGGAACAGCTATTCGCTCCACGCCATTGCGTCGATGGTCGAACGCTTGCGCGCCGCGCGCGATGGCTTTGGCCTGGTGCTGGCCAATGGTGGCTTTCTGTCGAAACAGGCAGCCGGCGTTTATGCCGCCGTGCCGCCGCGCGACTGGGCGCCGGTTGACAACGGCGCCATTGCCGCTGAAATCCTCGCCGCGCCGGTGCCCCAATTGCTGAGCGGCGCGGGCGAGGCGACCATTACCAGCTACAGCGTGTCCTTTGCCAAGGGGGCGCCGACGCGGGGCTATGTGATCGGGGCGACGGAGGCGGGCGGCCGCGTCATCGCCCGCGTCCGCCGCGACGACACCGCCATGCTTGCGGCATTGCTGGCCGACGATCCCATCGGCAGGCGCGTCCGTACCGACATCGACGGCAGCGCCAATGTCATTGCCGAGCTGTTGCCATGATCGCGGGTGGCGATGGCGGCGCGCTGTTGGCGGGCGTCAAGGTGGTGGACCTGACGAGCGTCGTTTTCGGCCCCTATTGCACGCAGATCCTGGCTGATCTGGGCGCGGAGGTGATCAAGGTCGAAGCGCCGCCGCACGGCGATATTTTCCGTAATGCGGGCAAACCCGCCAAGACGCGCGGCATGGGGCCGGGCTTCATCGCGATCAATCGTGGCAAGCAATCGGTGATGCTCGACCTGAAATCGCCGGAAGGCGCGGCGCAAATGCGAGCGCTGATTGGCGAGGCCGATGTGTTTGTGCTCAATGTGCGCGGCAAGGCGGCCGAGCGGCTGGGGCTGGATTATGAGCAGGTCCGCGCCATCCGGCCTGATATCATCTATCTTCATTGCGTCGGCTTCGGCCAGGATGGCCCTTATGCCGATCGGCCTGCCTATGATGACGTCATCCAGGCGGCGAGCGGTACGACCAGCCTGTTGTCGCGGGTGGATGGCAATCCGGCGGCGCGATACCTGCCGTCGCTGATCGCCGACAAGGTATCGGGGCTTCACGGCGCCTATGCCGTCATGGCGGCGCTGATCCACCGGATGCGCACCGGCGAGGGGCAGCGCGTCGAAGTACCGATGTTCGAGGCATTCACCAGCTTCATGCTGGTCGAGCATCTCGGCGGATTGACCTTTGATCCGCCCAATGCGCCGGTCTGCTATGCCCGTCAGGTTGATCCCCATCGCCAGCCGTTCAAGACGGCGGATGGCTATATCAGCATCGCCGCCTATACCGATCGCGATTGGCTGCCGCTGTTCACCGTGCTCGGCAATCCCGGCTTTCTCGATGCGCCCGATCTGGCCACGCCCGCTGATCGGTTTGCGGCGCTACCGCGTCTTTATGCGGAAGTGACGCGGCTGGCGCTGGGCTTTAAAACGGCGGACTTGGTCGAACGCTGCGCCGCCGCCAATCTGCCCGCGCAACCGGCGCGCGACATCGGCACGATCATGACCGACGCGCACCTGGCCGCTACCGGCTTTTTCCGCCGCCGCGAGCACCCGAGCGAAGGGGGCTATTATGAGATGCGCCACCCCGTGCGCTTTGGCGCGGTGCCGCTGGCAGAACCCGGCCTGCCGCCGCTGCCGGGGGAGCATGGCGCTTCGGATTAGCCGCTAGACCTTCTCAAACCCCTGCGGCGCGTCGCTGAAGCCCGCCCGTGGCCGCCGGTCGATGCGCAGATCGAAGATATCGGGGCGCGCATAATGGCCATCGGTATCAAGCGAGGTCAGCCCCCGGCCGATATCCATCAGGTCGAGTTCGGCGATCAGCAGATCGGCGTCGCTGCCTGCCTGGGCGATGATCGAACCGTCAGGCGCGATGATCGCGCTGCCGCCGAACTGGATTTGCCCGGCCGGCATCCCCA
>JBOFDB010000372.1:0-4309 GCA_051646545.1 Sphingomonas sp. | reverse complement strand
GCCCGGCGCCCCCACTGCCAAGGCCGCAGCGCGCCTCGCCGCTGGCGCGGTGCAGCGGGCATGGCGCATCGATACCTATCGCACCAAGCTACCTGCGAAGCAGAAGCAAAGCCTGACCACCTTGACGCTGGTCGCGGCGCCCGACGGCGCGCCGGAAGCCTGGGCAGCGCAGCGCGCCGTATCGGACGGCCTGGCGCTGACCCGCACCCTGGTTTCGGAGCCGCCGAACGTCATCTACCCGGTGAACTTCGTTGAGCGGGTGCGCGAAGACCTGGCCGGGCTTGGCATCGACATTCGCGTGCTGGGTGAGGAGGAGATGCGGGCGCTCGGCATGGGCGCGCTGCTCGGGGTCAGCCAAGGCTCGGTGCGCGAAGGGCAATTGCTGGTCCTGCACTGGCGGGGTCGCGGCGGCGATGAGACTGAACTCGCACTGGTTGGCAAGGGCGTGACCTTCGATACCGGCGGCATATCGCTAAAGCCCGGCCCGGGCATGGAAGACATGAAATGGGACATGGGCGGCGCCGGCGCCGTCGCAGGCGCGATGAAAGCGCTCGCCCTGCGCAATGCCAAGGCCAATGTGGTCGGCATTTGCGGCCTCGTCGAAAATATGCCCGACGGCAACGCCCAACGCCCCGGCGATATCGTGACGTCCATGTCAGGCCAGACCATCGAAATCCTCAACACCGATGCCGAAGGGCGGCTGGTGCTGTGCGACGCACTGACCTGGGTGCAGAAAAATTATCAGCCCAAGACGATTGTCGATCTGGCGACGCTGACGGGCGCGATGATCATTTCGCTTGGCAACGAGCATGGCGGCCTGTTCGCCAATGATGACAGCCTCGCCGATCAGCTGCTGGCGGCGGGCAAAGCGACCGGCGACTTGCTGTGGCGCTTTCCGCTGGCGGATGCCTATAACAAGCTGATCGACAGCCCGATTGCCGACATGAAGAATGTCGGCCCGCGCGGCGCCGGCTCGATCACCGCCGCGCAATTCCTGCAGCGCTTCATCGACAAGGGCGTCCGCTGGGCGCATCTCGATATTGCCGGCATGGTGTGGGCCGACAAGCCGGGCGCGACGTGGGACAAGGGCGCGACCGGCTTTGGCGTGCGGCTGCTCGACCGCTTCGTCGCCGATAATTTCGAGAAATAATGCCGTCGCCCCAGCGAATGCTGGGGCCTCACACAGCCTGCCACGCCAGCGTGCGGTGGGGTGACGGGGATGGGAGGAACAGTGCAGGTTGATTTCTATCACCTGACCGCCCGCCCGCTCGACCGCGTGCTGCCCCGCATTGCCGAGCGCGTGCTGGCGACTGGCGGGCGGCTATTGGTCGTATCGGGCGCCCCCGCGCAGCGCGAGGCGCTCGACAAGGCTTTGTGGACCTATTCGCCCGACAGCTTCCTGCCGCACGCGCAGGCCGGGGCGGGCGATGATGCCGCGCAACCCGTGCTGATCGCGGGCGAGCCGCTGGCCGCGAACGGCGCCCGGTCGATCGCGTTGGCCGACGGGGTGTGGCGCGATGACGCCCTGGCGTTTGACCGTGCGTTCCACTTTTTCGACGATGACCGCATCGCCGAGGCGCGAACCGCCTGGCGTGCGCTCGCCGACCGGCCCGGGGTCGAGCGGCGTTACTGGAAACAAACCGCCAGCGGCTGGGAACAAGCGGCTTAACTGGATCGCCGGTCCGGCTTGCATCAGCCGCAAGGCGGGGCTAAGGCGCCCGCGTTTCCCAACAGCTCAAGCACAGGAGCCCGCACGGCCATGGCCGCGACCCGGACCTTTTCGATCATCAAGCCCGATGCCACGCGCCGCAACCTGACCGGCGCCGTCACCAAGATGCTGGAAGAAGCCGGCCTGCGCATCGTCGCCTCCAAGCGCATCCAGATGACGCGCGAACAGGCCGAGGGCTTCTACGCCGTCCATCGCGAACGGCCCTTCTTCAACGATCTGGTCGAATTCATGATCTCGGGCCCGGTCGTCGTTCAGGTGCTGGAAGGCGAGAACGCCGTGCAGCGCAACCGCGACATCATGGGCGCCACCAACCCCGCCAATGCCGCCGAGGGCACGATCCGCAAGACGCTGGCCGAATCGATCGAGGCAAACAGCGTCCACGGCTCCGACTCGGACGAGAATGCCGCGATCGAGATCGCCTATTTCTTCACGCCCGAGGAAATCGTCGGCTGATCCAGCCCGCCGTTTTGGGGGCATGTTGGGCGAATGTTCCCCAATGTTCGCACTGACCATGGGGCTTCTGGACGGGCAATTGCGCGACCAGCATAGCTGCACCGGCGATGGGAAAGAGCGGTTCCGCGATACGATGAAGGCCGTGCGGTAGGACAGGGGAGAGCCGTGCCGCGATGCCGGGCCGATCGTGTCGCGGCACGTTGCTATCGGCCTCTACCGCACCCTGTCGCGCCTTAGGCACTCGTCCGTCTCCCCATGGGAAGATGGCGGTGGTTGTATTAGGTTGTGAACTCATAAACGGCCGCTTTCGGCATAGAGACTTAACGACCGGCCAGGGGTGAGGATCGGACAATCACTTTCACCGTCGCCTCGTGCTTGACACGGGGTTTGGCTTTTCTTCTGCCGTCGCCGCGACGTGGGAGCGGTGGTTCGGCATGGCTAGGGAACAAGGTTAGCCCCGCCCCGTGTCAAGCACGGGGCGACGAAGAGGAGAATGGCGGACTTGAGGCAGAAGCCGACAGGCCGTTTTAATGAGTCTACGGCCTAATGCGCTCTTGCGAGCTGGGTTTTCCACAGCGCATCGGCGTGCGCGGGCGTCGCGTCTTTCCTTGCGCGCAGGACCATGCCCGTCAGCCGCACGGTGTGCCCGCGCAGCAGACGCGCTTCGGAACGCCACAACAGGTCATAGATCGCCGCGTCGCTGACGTCATTGTCGCCATCCCAATAATGTGCGGTGATGACGACCGGCAGGCGGCCCTGGCGCGCGTCGGGCAGCGTGTCGGTGGCTGCCAGCACCGCGCTGGCGATCCAATCGGCGCGGACTTCCAGCGTGCCGGTCAGCGTCTGCGGCGACACGCCGAGCGATGGCGGAAAGGCGATGCTGATCGACTGGGTGGGGTGTTGCGCGTCGCGCAATTCGAGCACTTCGCCCCCGTGGCGCGGCGTGGCGCTCAGGAAGACGGCGCTGTGCGCGCGCGTCTCGGCCGCCTGTTTCACCTCATCGGCGCGGCGATCGGCATAGCTGTTCCACAGCGCCAGCGCCGAAATGGCAAGGCCCGCAATCGCGACTCCTTCGCCAAGCGTGATCCAGCGACGGCGGATCGCGGCGGCTTCGGCACGGTCTTCGGCGCTATCGGTCATCGCGAAACTCCCATTAGCGGCTCAATCTGGCCATCTGCCGGTTCATCGGCGGCAAAATGCGGCGAGCACGCGCGGGTAAAGCTCATGCTCGGCAATCAGCACGCGGTTGGCGAGCGCCTCGACATCCTCGCCGGGCATGATCGCGACCGGAGTCTGGCCCAGCACTGGCCCGTCATCGAGCTTGGCGGTCACGAGATGGACCGAACAGCCGCTATGCGTTTCCCCGTCGATCAACGCGCGGGCATGGGTGCGCAGGCCCTTATATTTGGGCAAGAGCGAGGGGTGTATGTTGAGAATGCGCCCCTCCCACCGTTCAACGAAACTGGCGCTCAGGATGCGCATGAAGCCCGCCAGCGCCACCACGTCGATCTTGGCGTGGACGAGCAGGCGGTTGACCGCGACTTCAAACGCCGCCTTGTTGTCCGCAGGCGGCGTAAACACCGGCACTTCCTCTGCACGGGCAATGTCGAGGCCGGGGGCATCGGCGATGTCGCTGATCGCCATGACGATTTCATAAGGGCAGTCGGGCGCGCGCGAGGCGAACAGCAGCGCGGCGAAATTGCTGCCGCGTCCCGACAGCAGGACGGCGACGCGCGCCTTGGGCATGACGCGGTGGCTAGCCATGATGCGTTGCCGACCATGGTGCGCGTGCGCTCCACGCGTCTGCCGAGCCACTGACGGTGCAACCGCGCTCGCCGGCGGTGATATGGCCGATCGCATGGACCGTCTCGCCCGCCGCGTGGAGGGCAGCTGCGACCGCGTCGGCCGCGTCGGCGGCGACAATCACCGCCATGCCGATGCCGCAGTTGAACGTGCGCGCCATTTCCTCGGGCTCGATCGCGCCTTGGGCTTGCAGGAACGCCATCAACCGGGGTTGTTCCCAGCGATCCGCCTCGATCAGCGCATGACATCCCTCCGGCAGCACGCGCGGGATATTTTCAAGCAGTCCGCCGCCGGTAATATGGGCCAGCCCCTTGATCTGCCCCG
>JBOFDB010000062.1:0-4286 GCA_051646545.1 Sphingomonas sp. | reverse complement strand
ACCCTTTTTCACGACCAAGCCGGTGGGCAGAGGGACAGGACTGGGGCTCAGCCAGATTTTCGCTTTTGTCCGCCAGTCAAATGGCGAGATAACGATCGACTCTAGCCCGGGTGCGGGCACCACCGTCACGTTGTATCTGCCGCGCTATCATGAGGATGTCGGGGCCGACGCCGCCCCTGCCCCCAAGCCCGTCGCGCCAGCGTCGATTGCCGTCACCACGCCCGCGACGCTCGACATTCTGGTGGTGGAAGACGATCCGCGCGTGCTGGGGGCAACCATCGCCGCGCTGGAAGAATTGGGCCATCGACCCATTGCCTGTGGTGACCCGATGGCCGCCTTTGCCATGGTTGAGCGTGCCGGGCATATCGATCTGGTTATATCCGACGTGCGGATGCCGGGAAAAACCGGCCCAGAGGTGATCGCGGAAATCACCCCACGCTTTCCCGATATTGCCGTCATGTTCGTCACCGGCTTTGCCGGCGATGCCAGCAGTCGCGAATTTGATGGGCATGCCGTGCTGCGCAAGCCCTTCACCATCGCTGCGCTTGCCCGCGCCATTGATGACGCGATGGCGGCGCATCGCGCCCGCGCCGTTGCTGCATAGAATTTCGTGGCATGGTCGCCACCCCGACGATATAGCCCGGTCCAGCCCCGCGGACCCCAACCGCATCAATAGTTTCACGGATCATGCCGCTGCGCCTTACCGCTATTGACCATTATATGGCCCGGCTGATCGCGGTGCCGCTGTTCGCCAATCTGGTGGTTGCGGCAATGTTGCTGGTGCTTGACCGCATTCGCATTCTGCTGGTGTTCGTCGCCGATGAAGGCGGGCCGGTCAGCGTCGTGTGGCGGATGCTGGCCAATTTGCTGCCCGAATATCTGGGGCTGGGCATTCCCATCGGGCTATTGCTGGGCGTGCTGCTCGCCTTCCGCCGCCTCGCCGCCAATTCCGAGCTCGATGTGATGCGCGCGGTGGGGGTCAGCTATGTCCGGCTGTTGCGGGTGCCGTATCTTTTTGCCCTCGGGCTTGCGATCGCTAACCTGGCGATCGTCGGCTTTGTTCAGCCCTATGCCCATTATTATTATGAAGGGCTGCGCTATGAATTGCGCACTGGCGCCCTGGGCGCGTCGATCAAGGTCGGCGAATTCACGCGCTTTCCCAACGGTGCCACGGTTCGCATCGAGCAGAGCCGTGATGAGGGACGGGATTTGCGTGGCATTTTCGTTCATTCGTCGGATGGCAAGGGCGGCAGCCTGTCAGTAACCGCCGAACGCGGCCAATTTTTCGCAACCGACAACCCTGACGAGATCATCTTTCGGCTGACCAATGGCGTACTGATCCGCACCGAACGCGGCGTGGCGACGCCGCGCGTGCTGCGCTTCAGCTCCAACGACCTTCCCATTCCGCTGCCCCGCTACGAAAATTTCCGCGCCCGTGGCGGGTCCAATAAGGAACTGACGCTGCCCCAACTCGCTCGTATCGGCCATGATGCGAAGGCGACGCCCGAAATGCGCTATTCCAGCCGTGCCGCCTTCCATTTCCGCCTTGCGGAAGTGGCATCGATGTTCCTGTTGCCCATGCTGGGACTGGCGCTTGGGGTGCCGCCGAAACGATCGACGTCGGGGCTGGGCATTTTCCTCGCGATCGTGATGATCGTGACCTATCACAAGATCAACGAATATGGCGAAAGCATTGGCAGCCTTGGCAAGGTTGATCCTTTCCTGGCCTTGTGGATTCCCTTTGCCGGCTTTGCCGCCCTGGTGATCTGGATGTTCCATACCATCGCCTTTGTCCCCGGCGGCCAGCCCATTGGCGGGCTGGAACGCGCGGTCATGCGCATCGGCAAGCTGTTCCGCAAAGTCATCCCGGCCCGAACCAAGGCAACCGCATGACCGGGCCCAGCTTTTTCCCCTCGCGAACGCTGTTGCTCTATATGGGCCGGATGCTGCTGACCCGGACGCTGGCGATTATCGTCATGCTCGTGCTGGTGCTGCAGACCTTGGATGCGTTGTCGGAATCGGGGCATATTCTTGCGCATCCCGGCAATGGCCAGGGGGAAGTCTGGCGGTACATCTCGCTGCGTTCCCCGGGGATTGTGGCCCAGTTTCTGCCCTTTTCGGTGCTGGGCGCCGCGCTGTTCACGCTGAGCACGCTTAACCACAATAGCGAAGTCATCGCGATGAAGGCCTCAGGCCTGTCGGCGCATCAGGTGCTGGCGCCGCTGATCGTGGCGAGCGTGATTGTCGCGGGCATATCGTTCGGTTTCAACGAGCTGGTTGCGGCGCCCGCGACCCAGACGCTCGATGAATGGAAAAAGGTAGAATATGGCCCCTTGCCGTCTGATCGCGGTAACCGGCTGAATATATGGGTGCGCGACGGCGATGACCTCGTCAATGTCGAGCAGGTCCACGGCCGTGGCGACATGGCAACGCTGCACAACATCACCGTCTTTGATCGGTCGGGCGGCACTTTGGGCGCCATCGTCAGCGCGCCATCGGGCGTGCGGCATGGCAAGGGCTGGCGCATCCCTGGCGGTACCCGCTTCGATGTCGCGACGGGCAAGCTCACGCGCATTGGCCCCGGTATTGTCGCCAATGGCGTGCGGCCCGATCAATTCACCCTCGCCTCGGTCGATGCCGAGGGCGAGACATTTGGCGGCCTTTACGCCGCGATCCATGATCTGCGCGACGCCGGACGTCCCACCAAGGCGCTAGAAGGCTCGCTATGGCACAAGCTGGCTGCGCCGTTGTCGTGCATCTTGATGCCCTTGCTGGCGTCGGTTGCCGCGTTTGGGCTGGCGCGATCGGGGTTCCTCTTCGTTCGCGCTGTGATCGGCATGGCGCTGGGCTTTGCCTATTTCGTAGCCGACAGCTTTGCGCTGGCGATGGGCAATCTCGGCGCCTATCCGCCTTTCCTGGCGGCATGGGCGCCGCTGCTGCTGTTCCTGCTGATCGGCGAGTTGGTGCTGTTACGCACCGAGGAATAAGTCAGACCGCCACCCGACCCGATTTGTTGACCAGCCGCACAACCAGCCCGGTCAGGCTGCGATAATTGGCGCGGTGATAGGGCGACTCCGCCGCCATCGCACCCGATAGCCGACGATGTGCCTCCGCCAGCGCATGATAAGGCAGGCCCGGCAGCAAATGGTGTAGCGCATGATAGCGCAGGCCCACCGGCGCCCAGAGCAACGGCAGCATCCCCGGCGGCGGCACATTGACCGAGTCCAGATATTGTGCCGTCTGGGTCAGCACCTCGCCATCATTTTCCCAGAGATGCGCGACCAGCGTGCGCACCTGGTTGATCACCATGACCCCCGACGCGACCCCGATAAAGACGAGAAAGGCTTTGAGCGGAATGATCCCGGCGATCGTCAGCGACACCAGGGTTATGGCCCACAGGCTGGCGGCGGCGGCTTGCCAGCGCCATTGCTGCGCCAGCTCCCCTTCCGGCGCGCGGCGGCGAAAATCGGGATTGATTGACAGGGACGAATAGCGCGCAATCACCAGCGCACGAATTGACGGGAACAGGGCAGCCAGCGGCGACAACACGCCAAACCTGATGATCATCGCAATCGGTGCGAGCGCGGCAACGACGACGAATACCGGTACCGTCCAAGGCTTCATCAGCGCCAGCGGCAGATATTCGGGATCCTCCGCCGTGCCATAACGGGTGCGGGCGTGGTGGAGGCTATGGACGCCCTCATACATGAACGAGGGGATCATCTGCGGCACGCCGACCAGCGCGTTCCAGCCGAACCGAAACCATGGCACCGAGGCGTGGCGGATATGCGTCAGCTCATGGATAAAGCTGCCTGCCCGATAAAGCGCCAGGACGGCAATGACGACGGCGACCGCCATCACCCAGGGATTTGCCAACAGGATCGCCACCGCAAGCGCGCCATAGCCCAACGCGCACGAAATCAGCAGGTCGCCCCAATAAACCAGCGGCTTGGGCGGATTGAGGTCGCGCGTCAGCTCGGCCGCGGCGCGCAGCATCGCCATATCGTCGGCAATGCGCGTCGGCGCCGCCGCCGCGTCGGGGGCTTCGCGCAGCACCGCGCGATCGGATAGGGAAACAGCAGCAGTCATGATCGATCCTATAGCCCCGAAATAGTGGCTTTATGGTGGCACGCCAACCCACCTGCCTTGACCTTGCGCAAAGCAGGCGGGCTTGGCAGAGCGAATGTCTGCGTCACGATATAGGGGATATGCCTTGGCCAACGCGCCGCTTGCCATTCAGCCCGTTACCACCAAGGCCGATCGCAAGGCCTTTATCGACCTAGCCT
>JBOFDB010000598.1:0-1495 GCA_051646545.1 Sphingomonas sp. | reverse complement strand
GCGCCAGCAGCGCGAGCAGCGCACCCGTCATCGGCGCCGCCCCTTCCCGCATCGTCGTCACCCCTTGCTGAAACGCCAGCAACAGCGCGATCAGCAACCCGACCGGCGCCAGCGCGCTCACATTGTCCCCCAGGAATTCGGTTGCCCGATCCCACACATCGCTCATTTTGATCATGACGCCCCTTCTCCCGCTCACTCGGATTGGCGCGAATGTTAGTCGAACGCCGGGCGGCTTGCCAATGCTTGCGTGGCGGCTTGCGCGAATGCCGGGCTTGGCGCATCGGCGGCAGCATGAGCGCGGTTGCCGAAGCGATTGAATGGCGGGTCGATGCCCTCCCCGTCCCCTATCCCGACGCGGTTGATCAAATGGAGGCGCGCGCGCGCGACATTGCCGCGGGCAGCGCGCGCGAACTGGTCTGGCTGCTCGAACATCCGCCGCTTTACACCGCCGGCACCAGCGCCGACCCCGCCGAGCTGATCGACCCGCGTTTCCCCGTCTTCCCCAGCGGACGCGGCGGCCGCTACACTTATCACGGGCCGGGCCAGCGGATCGGCTATATCCAGCTCAACCTTGCCCAGCGCGGGCGCGACATGCGCTGCTATGTCCATGCGCTGGAAGGCTGGGTGATCGCGGCGCTGGCGGATTTGGGCGTGGCGGCATTCCGCGCGCCCGGGCGCATCGGCATCTGGACAATCGACCAAAGCGGCCATGAAGCAAAAATCGGCGCGATCGGCGTACGGGTCAAGAAATGGGTGACGCTGCACGGATTTTCGGTGAATATCGCGCCGAATCTGGCCGATTTCGCTGGTATCGTGCCGTGCGGCATCAGCGAATTCGGCGTCACCAGCCTCGCGCAACTTGGCCGCGACGCTAACATGGCTGCATTTGACATGGCACTGAACCAACAGTTGCCGCGTTTCCTAGCCGGGTTGGGCTGACCCATGACAGTCTTGCGACAAAACGAGGCTTGAGAGGCAGTCGATATCCGATTAATGTTCAAGGCGATTTGGGTATCAGGGCAAGCCAAGCCGTCCAAATCCACATCTTTGGGAGCTTCTTACATGCGTGCACTCATCACCAAGACGGTTGCCGGCGCGATGATCGCCGGTGCGGCACTGGCGCTGTCGGCTTGCGGCCACAAGACCGAAACGACCACCGACAATGCGATGACGTCGGAACTGAACACCACCGACGAAATGGCCACGGACAACATGACCGCGACCGACGGGGCGATGGCGTCGAACGACGCGGCGATGGCCTCGAACGATGCGATGGCCTCAAACGACGCCATGTCGTCGGGCGATGCGATGGCGTCGAACGACGCGATGTCGTCGAAGAAGCACTGATCCGATCGGGCTGGCGCACCCCCGCGTCGGCCGATGATGCGATCCTGACAAGGAAAGGGCCGTCCGCCATGGGCGGCCCTTTTTCGTTGGCGGTTGTTTCTGGTGGCAAATCGTCTCCCGCGACCCGCAACGGGGCAGAACGAGTCAT
>JBOFDB010000439.1:0-7817 GCA_051646545.1 Sphingomonas sp. | reverse complement strand
AGGGGCGCAAGATTGACCGGCTGACGATCGGCCGCGAGGGTGACGCGCTCGCCGCCAAGGATGATGTCGAGGCGGCTCGTTTCACCGTCGCCAGCGTTGAGACCAAGCCCGCGACGCGCAACCCGCCGCCGCCCTTCACCACCTCGACCTTGCAGCAGGAAGCCGCACGCAAGCTAGGTTTCTCGGCGAGCCACACCATGCGGATCGCGCAAGCGCTCTATGAGGATGGCGCGATCACCTATATGCGCACCGATGGCGTGCAGATGGACGACAGCGCCATTTCCGCCGCGCGCCGCGCCGTTGCCGATCGCTATGACGCAAGCTACGTCCCCGACAAGCCCCGCCAATACCAGACCAAGGCCAAGAATGCGCAGGAAGCGCACGAGGCAATCCGCCCCACCGATTTCGGCCGCGACCGGGCGGGTTCGGGCGATCATGCCCGGCTCTATGACCTGATCTGGAAACGCGCGCTGGCGAGCCAGATGGCGTCGGCGCGATTGGAGCGCACCTCGGTCGAGCTGGTCGACGGCACTGGGCAGCATGCGTTACGCGCGACCGGCCAGGTCGTTCTCTTCCCCGGTTATCTCGCGCTCTACGAGGAAGGAACCGACGAAAAGGGCGAGGACGAGGGCCGCCTGCCGCGCCTGCGCGATGGCGATGCGCCGGCCAAGAAGGCCGTCACCGCCGAACAGCATTTCACCCAGCCGCCGCCGCGCTTTTCCGAAGCGTCGCTCGTCAAGCGGCTGGAGGAACTGGGCATTGGCCGTCCCTCCACCTATGCCTCGATCATCCAGACGCTGAAGGACCGCGCTTATGTCCGCGTCGAGAAAAACCGGTTCTTTGCGGAGGAGAGCGGGCGGCTGGTGACGGCGTTTCTCGAACGCTTTTTCGAACGCTATGTCGCTTATGACTATACCGCCGAACTGGAGGACGAGCTTGACGATGTGTCGGGCGGGCGGGCCGAATGGCAGGCAGTGCTCGAGGCGTTCTGGCGTGATTTCAAGCCGCGTACCCAGCAAGTCATGGACTTCAAGCCGAGCGAAGTCACCGCAGAGCTCGACAAATTCCTCGAACCCTATCTTTTCCCCGACAAGGGCGATGGTAGTGATCCCCGGCTCTGCCCCAATTGCCATCAGGGGCGGCTGAGCCTGCGCGGCGGGCGGTTTGGGGCATTTGTCGCCTGCTCCAATTATCCAGAGTGCAAATATACGCGGCGCTTTGCCCAGGCAGGCGGATCGGCGGGTGAGGATAGCGGGCCGGAAATGCTCGGCACCGAACCCGCAACGGGGCTGGAAGTCTCAAGACGCTCCGGGCGATTTGGGCCGTACATCCAATTGGGCGAGGGCAAGGACGCCAAGCGCGCCTCGATCCCCAAGGACGTTCCCGAGCTCGATCTGGAATGGGCGCTGAAGCTGCTCTCGCTGCCGCGCGCGATCGGCGCGCATCCGGAGACGGGCAAGGAAATCACGGCGTCGATCGGGCGTTATGGCCCCTATCTTGCGCATGACGGCAAATATGCGCGATTGGGCTCAACCGCCGAGGTGTTCGAAACCGGCATGAACGCGGCTGTCGTCAAGCTTGCTGAAGCGGCGGCGGGCGGCGGTCGCCCGCAACGCGGATCGCGCGAGCCGCTAAAGCTGCTGGGCAAGCACCCGCGCACCGAGGCCGAGATCAAGCTGATGGAAGGCCGCTACGGCGCGTACGTTACCGACGGCACCACCAACGCGACCTTGCCGAAAACGGTGGCGCCCGACGCGCTGACGCTGGAGGAAGCCGCGCAATTGATCGACGCCCGCGCCGCCGCTGCGCCCGCCAAGGCGAAGAAAGCCGTGCGCAAGCCCGCCGCCAAAAAGGCCCCGGCCAAAAAACCAGCGGCCAAAAAACCGGCACCCAAGAAAGCCGCGCCCGACAAGGCGGCCTCGGCCAAAAAGGCCAAGGCAAAGGGCTAGCCGATCCCGTCACCCCAGCGAAAGCTGGGGTCGTTGGCGGCACCAGACCCCCGGCTTGTGCCGGGGGAACGGTTTGGGGACCAGCCTTATGCGCGCTTCCAGGTCAGCACATTGTGGCTCTTGCGCTCAGGCGGGCCAATCAGAAATAGCGCCGCTGGCCACAACCGCAACGACCGTCCAACGCGACTAAAGCTGGCGCCCCAGCACGAAGGCGAAGAAGCGGGGCACGGCGCCATTGCGTTCCATCCAATGCCAATAGGCCTGGTAATCGGGGTCGGCGCTCAAATGGCGTTCCTCGGTCTTGGCGCGCCAGTAATAGATGCCGCTCACCACCCCCATCAGCACCGTCGCGCGCATCGCGTCGACGACGCTGCCGGTCGTGAACCAGGGCAGGGTGGAGAGCCACCAGAACAGGTTTTTCGACAGATAAGCCGGGTGGCGCGAGAAACGATAGGGCCCGTGCGTCAAAATCCCGCGATGTGTGAGGTTGGAAAAGCGGAAGCCGAATGCCACCGTCGCCCAGGCATAGATCGCGGTCAGCGCGACGAGCATGGCGCCGAACAGCCAGAGCAGTATCGGCTCGCCCGCAAGCCAATGCGTCCAGTCGGCGGTGCCGGGATGGTAATCGAGCGGCCCGCCATCGCCCATCAAGACGAACGGCGGATAGCAGATGAGCGCGGCCATCCACGCCGCCGCGTAAGGATTGGCCGAGCGGATGTGCGAATCGAGCGCGCGCATCGTCAGCACATAACCAACAGTCGCAAACGCCACGTCGATGACGAACATGAACGTAATCAGCCAATTGGCGAGCGCCACCGGATTGCTCAGCAGCAGATGCGTGTCGGCGCGGACGAAGTCGGCAAAACCGGGCGGCACGATGGCGAGCATGAACGCGAGGAAAAACGCCTTGACGCCCCAGGCGCGCAGATGGGCATAGATCATCTCGGGCTCGGCGCCCTCCAGGTTCATCAGCCACGCGCCGAGATGCCAGGCGCCATCCCTGGGCTCGATCAGCTTGCGGTCGAACCAGATCACATAAGGGATGGAGGCGGCGAACAGCACGGGTGCCACGACCGTGAAGACTTCCATCGCGAACAGGAAATTGCCACGCCAATAGAAACGGCCCGTGGCATAAATGGCGGCGATCAACGCCCAGGTCGCCCATAGCCCGGCGAGTTTGGTGAGGCTGGTGTCGATCGTGTCCTTGAGCGGCGGCGTGCGCGCCCAATCGATCCCGGTTGAGGGGCGGCGGTGGACCTTGTCGACCAGCACCGACCACAGCACCATCGGCACGCCGCAGGCAATAACATTGGTCAGCGCGGCAAGCGGCCCTGCCATGCCGAACCACTTGGCAACGGCGCACCACGCGAGCAATCCCGCCAGCCCCGCCAGGCCAACGCCCGTGCTGACGGCGGAAACCGGGCGCGGATCAGCCTCGGCAGCGGTCTTGGCAAGGGCAGGATCGTGCAACATCGCGCGAGCGGCTTAGCGCGACAATGGTAAGCAAGCCGTGAAGCATGGGGGCGGGCCGTGACGCGACCCGCCCGGTCGTTCAACGATCAGCTGCCGACTTTGCCGACCTGAGTCGCGATTGCGACCCATTTGCCGCCGCGACGCTGGAAGACGTCGGTAAAGCTATAGGTGCCGCTGGTGTCCTTGCCGTCATAGCTCGACTTTTCGTCGTCATAGCCCATGACGATCGCGATATCGCCGATCACTTTCACGCGCATATCGCGAACGCTATAGCTCGCCATCTTCTGCTTGCCGGTGGCCACGTCATTGATTGACTCGGCGCGGGTGGCGGGTTTGGGAGCGGAACTCTGCAACGTCCATTCCGGGGCGGTAAAGGACTTCAGCGCCTTGGTATCGCCCTTAATGAGCGCCTTGCCCCAGGCAACTTCAATAGCCTTCAGCTTGGCTTCGTCGCCCGGCGCGGCAGACGCGGGGACGGCAAGCAGCAGGAGCGGGGACGCGAGCAGAATGTGCGACAGTCGCATGTGAAAAGCCCTCCATGGCAGTGTGTTATCAAGCAACAACCGGCCCGGCACGGCAGGTGACGGCACCAGCACGACGCGACGCAACTATCGGCGAAACGATAATCGGCGCGGTACGGCTTGCCAAGCCTGGCCCGCCAATGGCTTGCGTCGCGGCGCGGCGGGCGCTAACCGCGCCAACACGCCCTTGAGCGGGTATAGCACAATGGTAGTGCAGCAGCCTTCCAAGCTGAATACGCGGGTTCGATTCCCGCTACCCGCTCCACCTCTCCTTCTCAAATCCCGGCATCACTAACCGTCCGCGGCGCCTGCCAATTGGCCAATCGCGGCGGGGGAGATGAATCGCGCCTGGCGCGTTGTGCCGTCAGGCACCGCCAATGGCGGGCGCGTTCGGGAGAGGCGGCGAGATGACGAGCGGTGGAGCGACCCGGCAACACCCCCTGCGCAGTCGGGCGTGGTTCGACGATCCTTCCCACCCCGACATGACCGCGCTCTATGTCGAGCGGTATCTGAACTACGGCTTCAGCCTGGAGGAGTTGCAGTCTGGGCGGCCGATCATCGGTATTGCCCAGACGGGCAGCGATCTGGTGCCGTGCAACCGCCACCATCTCGTGCTGGCTGAGCGGGTGAAGGATGGCATTCGCGAAGCGGGCGGCATCCCGATCGAATTTCCCATCCATCCCATCCAGGAAACCGGCAAGCGCCCGACCGCGGCGCTTGATCGCAACCTTGCCTATCTCAGCCTGGTCGAAGTGCTGTTTGGCTATCCGATCGATGGCGTGGTGCTGACCATCGGCTGCGACAAGACGACGCCCGCCTGCCTGATGGCGGCAGCGACGGTCAACATTCCCGCCATCGCGCTGTCGGTGGGGCCGATGCTCAACGGCTGGTACAAGGGCGAGCGCACCGGATCGGGCACTATCGTGTGGCGCGCGCGCGAAATGCTGGCGGCGGGCGAGATCGACTATAAGGGCTTTATCGAGCTCGTCGCCTCGTCATCGCCCTCCACCGGCTATTGCAACACCATGGGTACGGCGACGACGATGAACTCGCTGACCGAGGCGCTCGGCATGTCGCTGCCGGGATCGGCGGCGATCCCCGCGCCCTATCGCGACCGCCAGCAATGCGCGTGGGAGACGGGGCGGCAGATCGTCGAGATGGTGGCCGCTGACCGCAAGCCCAGCGACATCATGACGCGCGCGGCGTTCCTCAACGCGATCCGCGTCAACTCGGCGATCGGCGGATCGACCAATGCCCCCATCCATTTGCAGGCGATCGCGCGACATATGGGCGTTGATCTGAGCCTCGCCGATTGGGAGGCGCACGGCGCCGACATTCCATTGCTCGTCAATCTTCAGCCGGCGGGCGACTATCTGGGCGAGGATTATTACCGCGCGGGCGGGGTGCCCGCCGTGATGGGCGAGCTTTTCCGCGCCGGGTTGCTCGATGGTGAGGCGCTGACGGCAAATGGGAGAACCATAGCCGACAATATCGCCGAGGCGCGCAGCGCCGATGAGGACGTGATCCGACCGTTGGCGCGCCCGCTGAAGCCGCATGCGGGGTTGACGGTCCTGTCGGGCAATCTGTTCGATGCGGCGGTAATGAAGCTGTCGGTCATTTCCGACGCCTTTCGCGAGCGCTATCTCTCCGACCCCGCTGATCCCGACGCGTTTGAAGGCACGGCGTTCGTGTTCGACGGGCCGGAGGATTATCATGCCCGCATCGACGACCCCGCGCTTGGCATTGACGAGCGCTCGATCCTGATCATGCGCGGCACTGGCCCGATCGGCTATCCGGGCGGCGCGGAGGTCGTGAACATGCGGCCACCGGCGGCGCTGATCCGCGCGGGTATCCACAATCTGCCCTGCATTGGCGATGGTCGCCAGTCGGGGACCAGCGCCAGCCCGTCGATCCTCAACGCCAGCCCCGAGGCGGCGGTGGGCGGCAATCTCGCGCTGGTCGAAACCGGCGACCGGATCCGCGTCGACCTGGGCAAACGGCGTGTCGACGTGCTGGTGTCGGATGAAGAACTCGCCCGCCGCCGCGCCGCGAACCGCGATTACGCCTATCCCGCCTCGCAGACGCCCTGGCAGGCCTTGTCACGCGCAATTACCGGCCAATGGGCGGGCGGCGCCGTCATCGAAGACGCGGTCGATTATCAGCGCGTGGCCCAAACCAAGGGGCTGCCGAGGGACAGCCATTGATCGCGGACGTCCGCGTCGTCCCGCGCGACCGCCGCGACCGGCTGGGCGAAGGGCTGCTATGGTCGGCGCGCGAGCAGGCGGTTTATTGGGTCGATATTCTCGGCCAGCACGTCCACCGGCTCGACCTTGTCAATGACATGATCGCTTCCTGGTCCATGCCCGATACGATTGGCTGGCTGATCGAGCGCGAGCGGGGCGGTTTCGTCGCCGGGCTGGGTCGGGCGTTTGTCGCCTTGACGCTCGATCCGCTCAGCATTGCCACCATCGCCGCGCCTGAGCCCGAGCGCAGCGGCAACCGCTTCAACGATGCCATGGCCGATGCGCAGGGCCGCATCTGGGCAGGATCAATGCCGCGCAATTGCGAAGGAACCAGCGGCGCCTTTTACCGGCTGGACGTGGATGGCAGCGCCCACCGCCTGCTCGATGGCTATACCATCACCAATGGCCCCGCGATCGGGGATGGGCATATGTTCCACACCGATACCGCGCTCGACACGATTTTCCGCCACGACATTCATGATGACGGCAGCCTGGGGCCGCCGGTGCCCTATATCCGCTTCCAGCCCGGCTGGGGTCACCCCGATGGCATGACGCTTGATGCCGAAGGATGTCTCTGGGTCGCGTGTTGGGGCGGCAGCTGCGTCGCCCGGTTCGATCCCCAAGGCGTGCGCGAGCGAACGATTGCGCTGCCCACGTCGCAGATCACCAATGTGGTGTTTGCCGGAGACAGGCTCGACCGGATGTTCGTTTCCTCGGCGGCGCAGGGCGTTGACGAGGCGATGGCGGGGGCCTTGTTCGAGATCGATCCCGGCGTGCGTGGCCGCCCGACCTGCCTGTATCGGGGGTGATCCAGACGTGACTGACCTGCTTGCGATCGACTGGGGAACAACCAACCGTCGGCTGTTCCATCTTCGCGACGGCGCGGTGGTGACCACCGAGCGTGACGGGCGGGGCGTGACCGCCATCCCCAAGGGCGGGTTCGCGGCGGAGATCGCCAATATCCGCGATCAACATGGCGATCTGCCGGTCCTGATGGCGGGGATGGTGGGATCGACGCTGGGCTGGCAGACCGCGCCTTATGTCCCGACCCCGGCGACGCTGGCAACGCTGTCCGTCAACCTGCTGACGGTGGCGCCACACACACGCATCATCCCGGGCGTCCGCACATCGGGGGCGCGTGCCGATGTCATGCGGGGTGAGGAAGTGCAGCTGTTGGGCGCGGTCGCCGCCGGGCTTGCGCCGCCAACCGCCTTGCTTTGCCAGCCCGGCACGCACTGCAAATGGGTGACGATGCAAGCCGGGGCCATCGCCGATTTCACCACCGCAATGACGGGTGAGCTGTTCGCGTTGCTGCGCGCCCATGGCGTGCTCGCCGCGCAGCTGGCCGGGGAGGTGACGCCGGGCGCCGCGTTCGACGACGGCGTGACGGCGGGACGCGAGCAGGGCCTTGCTGCTGCCCTTTTTGCTGTCCGGGCACGCGGCGTGCTGGGATCGCTGAAGATCGACGATGCCGCCTCTTATGCCAGTGGTATCCTGATCGGTGCAGATGCCGCCGCGCAATTGGCCGCGCGGCCGGGCGGGCATGTCCACATCCTCGCCGACGCGGCGCTCGGCGCGCTTTATGCCCGGGCCGTGGCAAGTTGCGGGGGATCGGCATCGCTGATCGATAG
>JBOFDB010000040.1:0-1316 GCA_051646545.1 Sphingomonas sp. | reverse complement strand
GCCGAAGATGGTGAGGCCAGTGATGTTGGCGTCGGTAATGGCGACGCCCGAGAGATTGACGTTGTTGATCGTCGCGCCAGCGAGGTTGATGTTGTCGAAGCGCGCGTTGCCCAAATTGACGTTGTCGAACTCGGCATCCTTCAACGAGCAGTCGTTGAAGCATACCCCGTCCCAGCGTTGTCCTTTGATCTCGCGTGGCGCGTTCATGCGTCTGCCTCCCCCGGCCAGCCCCCGGTCTGGCGCAGCGCTTCGGCAAGCGCAATCCCCGCCGCAATCGCGACGTTGAGCGAGCGCCGGCCCGGTGCCAGCGGGATGGCGACGCGGGCATCGGCGCGATCATGGACATGCGCCGGCACGCCGCTCGATTCCGCGCCCATCAGGATGATGTCGCCGGACGTGAAGGCGAAGCGATCGATCCGCTCGGCGCCCCGCGTTGTCATCAGCACCAGCCGGCCCGGCGTCGCAGCGAGGAAAGCCTGCCAATCGGCGTGGCGGCGGACCTCGGCTTGCGCGGCATAATCCATGCCGGCCCGCGCCAGCGCGCGGTCGCTATAGGCAAAGCCCATCGGTTCGATCAGGTCGACGGGCACATCCAGGCACGCGGCGAGGCGCAGCATGGTGCCGACATTGCCGGCGATATCGGGCTGGAACAGCGCAAGCCGCATCTGCAGCGCTATGGCCAAGCGGCAAACACACGTCCAGCGACAAGCATAACGGCGCTTCCGCCGCGCTCGCAATATGGTCAAAATGCTGTTGGCAAAACCGCGAGCGCGCGTCTATCAGGCCTCGAATCGCTGCCCTCACCGGGGCGGCGGCGCAATCGTATTGCCGGGGTCTCAACGGGCCGATCCTCGCGATATCAACTGTGCAAGGGAAGCTAGATGGCAAGTCTTGAAACCGCTGCTCCGACCGGCGACCTGACAGGCCAAGGGGAAGGCGGCCATCGCCGGCGCGATTTCCTCAACGTCGCTGCGGTCGCCTGGGCCGGCGTGGGCGTTGGCGCGGTCGCGCTGCCGCTGATCAACCAGATGAACCCTTCCGCCGACGTGCTGGCGGAATCGACCACCGAGGTTGATCTCTCCAAGATCGAGCCCGGCCAGGCGATCAAGGCGCAGTTCCGGAAACAGCCGCTGTTCGTCCGCAACCTGACGCCCAAGGAAATTGCCGAGGCCGATGCGGTCGACATCAAGACGCTGCGCGATCCGCAGACGCTGGAGCAGCGGACCAAAGGCAAGAAGAACTGGCTGGTGACGCTCGGCGTCTGCACCCATCTGGGCTGCGTACCATTGGGTGCGGGCGAGGGCGAGGAAAAGGGC
>JBOFDB010000410.1:0-8552 GCA_051646545.1 Sphingomonas sp. | reverse complement strand
CAACCCATGTCATCCTCCCCCGATGGCGCGCGTCCCGGCCTGTTCCACCACCTTTCGGCACTGCATTTACCGCGACAGGAGGGGCACAAGGGGGGACGTAGTGTCAACTTCGTCAACTTCGGCGCGCCGGGCGGCGGGCGACTCGGGGTCGGGGAAGGGAGGTCGCGGGGCGGCGTCGGGTTGGCGGCGCAGCGGGTCGGGTCGCCGTCACCACCCTTGGTCATTGCGACCATACGGGAACATTCGCTCCGCGCGTGCCGGGGGGCGCTTATCCCAGCGCGGCGGCGATACGATCGGCCAGGCGCGCGGCGACGGCGTCCTTGGGCAGGCGCTCCCAGCTTTCCACGCCGTCCGCCGTCACCAGATGCACGCTGTTCGCCTCGCCGCCCATCACATCGCCCGACACGTCATTGGCGACGATCCAGTCCGCGCCCTTGCGCTGCCGTTTGGCGATGGCATGCTCGATCACCCGCTCGGTCTCCGCCGCGAAACCGATGACGAGGCGGGGGCGATCGGCGCGGGTGGCGAGCGTGGCGAGGATGTCGGGGTTCTCGACCAGCGCCAGCGTCGGCGGGCCAGCGGGGCTTTTCTTGAGCTTCTGCGCTGCCGGGGCGACGCGCCAGTCGGCGACGGCGGCGACCATCACGGCGGCGTCGGCGGGGAGCGCGGCGTCGACGGCCGCGGCCATGTCGAGCGCGGTCTCGACATCGATGCGGGTCACGCCCGCCGGGGTGGGCAGCGTCACCGGGCCGGCGATCAACGTCACTCGTGCGCCACGCGCGGCCAGTGCCGCCGCGATGGCAAAGCCCTGCTTGCCCGAGGAGCGATTGGCGAGATACCGCACCGGGTCGATCGGCTCGTGCGTCGGCCCGGCGGTGACGATGATGTGGCGGCCGGCGAGCGGCCCCGCCTCAGCCAAGCGCCGCCTCGATCGCGGCGAGGATCGCGGCGGGTTCGGGCAAGCGGCCGGGGCCGAATTCGCCGCACGCCATCGGGCCTTCGTCGGGCTCGATCACGGTGATGCCGTCGCCGCGCAGCGTGGCGACGTTGCGGCGGGTCGCCGGGTGCTGCCACATCCGCACGTTCATCGCGGGCGCGGCGAGCACGGGCTTGTCGGTCGCGAGCAGCAGGGTGGTGGCCAGATCGTCGGCGATGCCGGCGGCCATCTTGGCCATCAGGTCCGCCGTGGCGGGCGCGACGACGACCAGATCGGCCTCGCGGCTCAGCTGGATATGGCCCATCTCGGCCTCGTCCTTCAGGTCCCACAGGCTGGTATGGACGGGGTGTTCGGACAGCGCCGCCAGCGTCATCGGCGTCACGAAGTGCGCGCCACCAGCGGTGAGCACGCAGCGCACGGCGATATCGGCCTTGCGGCACAGCCGGATCAGCTCGCACGCTTTGTACGCCGCGATGCCGCCGCCGACGATGAGCAGGATGCGCTTCATTGCCCGTCCTTCAGTGCGGTGCGGGTGACGATGACGCGGCGCCGGTCGCGCAGGCTGGTCCACAGATCGCGCAGCCCATCGGGCGCAAAGACCAGGCCGATCAGGGTGACGGGGGCAACCATCAGGCTCCAATAATAGGTATCGGGGCGACAGAACAGGCTGACGATAAGGGCATAGACCACGATGACCGCCACCACCCGCACCGCCAGCGGATCGCGCCAGCTCGCCCAGCCGATCATGGCAAAACCCACCAGCGCCGCGCCCAGCACCGGCGGCAGGACGAACAGCCCGGTCAGCAAGGTCACCGTCTTCACGAAAAAGCCAAAGCCCAGCAGCGCGCTCCAGCCCGGACCGGTCGGGTCATCGGGCCGGACCACATGTTCCCAGCCATAAATATGCGCCACAACCGCCATGGCGAGCAGCCCCAGCGCCGCGCCCCAGCCCCATGCTTCCCGCCGATTGCCCGATGCCCAGGCCATCGCCGCCATGGTGATGGCATAGGCAGCTGCCGTCTCCCGGATCAGCATGGCACAGGCAGCGACCCCGGCGGCGGGCACCCAATCGGCTGGCCGCCACAAGGCCAGCGACAGCGCGACCAGCAGCCCCGCCCAGATTTCGTGGAACGCCGCCAGCTCGGGCCAGGTGCAGATCATGCCGCCCAGCACCGCCAGCCCCACCGCGATCAGTCGCGGCGCCGGACGGGTCAGCACCGCGCTCAGCCGGACATACCAGGCATAGAGCGCGCCGCCCGCCAGCGCCCAGAGCAGCGCCAGCGTCACCGGCAGCGGCAGCCACGCCTGGATCAGCGCCAGAGTGGGCAGCCGCATGGTCACGAACGGGCGGACGGGATAGCCCTCCCGTCGTTGTGCTGCGGCGGCGACGGCATAGTAGTTGCCGCCACCACGGACACCCGCCGCGACATGCTGATAGAGCAGCACGTCGGCCCGGTCGCTGGCGGCGGAAGCGGGATCATGGCTGGCGGGTGGCGGGCCTGGCGCAATGACGGCGCTGAGCGAGGCGATCAGCAGCAGCGCGAAGGCCGCCGCCCACCACCGTGCGGTGCGCGGCGACAGGCGGGCAAAGCGGCTTGGCGACGTAAGCCAGATCGGTCGTGCCGCCGCTGCCTGCATGGCTTAGCCCGCCAGCCCCGCCAGCAGCCCATGGATCGCCGCGCCGGCCAGCGCCGCGACGATCGCCACGACCAGATACCGTCCGCCACCACCCACGCGCAGCGGCGGGATGGGCCGCAGCGGCGGCGCGGGCGGAGCACCGCCGGGGGTTGGGAAATGACGTTCGATGTTGCGGATCAACTGGGGCAGCCGCGCCACTGTCCTCAAATCGCGGACCAGATTGTCGGCGACATAGGCTTCGGGTCCAAGCTCGGTCCTGATCCATTCGGCAACGAAGGGGCCGGCGGTTTCCCACATGTTGATTTCGGGGTCGAGCAGCGTCGCAACGCCCTCCACCATCACCATCGTCTTCTGGAGCAGCAGCAGGTGCGGCTGGGTTTTCATGTCGAAATCGCGGGTGATGTTGAACAGGCCATCGAGCATGTCGCCCACCGACATGTCTTTCACCGCCATGCCGCGCATTGGCTCGCCCACTGCTCGCAACGCCGTCGCGAACTCGGCGACATTGTGGTGCGGCGGCACATAACCGGCTTCAAAATGGATTTCGGCGACGCGGCGGTAATTGCCGGTGATGAGGCCGTAGAGGATTTCCGCCAGCCACACGCGCGCTCGCCGATCGATCCGGCCCATGATGCCGAAATCGATCGCGGCGATGCGATTGCCAGGCAGCGCGAACAAATTGCCCTGATGCAGATCGGCGTGGAAGAACCCCTCCGCAATCGCCTGGCGCAGGAAAGCGCGGACCAGCGTCTGCGCCAGCCGCCCGGTGTCATAGCCGGCGGCGATCAGCGCGTCGCGGTTGCCGATCTTGATCCCGTCGATCCATTCGAGCGTCATCACCTTGCCGGTGGTGCGCTGCCAGTCGATGGCGGGAACGATGAAGTCGGGCTCGGCGACCATGCCCTCGGCGAGTTCGGATGCGGAAGCCGCCTCGCGCCGCAGATCGAGCTCGCGCGCCGTCCAGCGGCGGAAAGTGTCAATGACCAGGCGGGGCTGGAGGCGGGAGAATTCGCCGCCCATCTGCTCCAGCTGCGCGGCCGCCCATTCATAGGTATCGATCGCACGGGCGAATTCATCCTCGACGCCGGGCCGCAACACCTTGACCGCAACGCGCCGCCCATCGGTGGTGATGGCCTTGTGAACCTGTGCGATCGAGGCAGTGCCGATGGGATCGGGGTCGATCGATTGGAACAGCTCGCTGGCGGGTCGGCCCAGGCTGCGTTCCATCCGCGGCAGCACCTCGCTGAACGGCACAGGCGGCAGCCGGTCTTGCAGGCGCAGCAGGTCGTGCGCCGCATCCTCGCCGATAATGTCTGGGCGCGTCGCCAGCGTCTGGCCAAGCTTGATGGCCGGCGGGCCAATCGCCTGCAGCGCGTCGGCATAGGCGGGCACTTTGGGTACGCGCGCCCCGAACCGGGCGATGCGCGCCAATCGCCGCACCGGCCGTGGCGTATTGGGGTCGCGCTCAATCCCCGCCAGGGCGCCGTGCCGGGCCAGCGTGCGTCCCCATTTCAGCAGGCGCCAGATGTGGATGGCGGGTGCGGTCATCGCCGTAACCCCTCCCCGTCGGGGGAGGGGCTGCGGGCGGGGTGATGCCGCAGGTGACTGACGCGCTGCACGACGCCACCCCAACCCCTCCCCCGGTGAGGAGAGGTCTTGCCGACGGTCGCCATCATATCTTCCAGCCAGAGTGGATGGCGACCAGTCCGCCCAGCATCGGCTCGACCTTGGTGTTGGTGAAACCTGCCGCGCGGATCATGGCTTCGAAGGTCGGCATGTCGGGGAAGCGGCGGATCGATTCGATCAGATAGCGATAGCTGTCTTCATCGCGCGCAATCCATTTGCCGATCTGGGGAACGATACGGTGCGAATAGACGTCATAGACATCGGCAAAACCGGGCCACAGGGTCGTCGAAAATTCCAGGCAGAAGAAGCGCCCGCCGCGGCGCAGCACGCGATGCGCCTCGCGCAGGGCAGCGGGGATGTCGGTCACGTTCCGGATGCCAAAGGCGATGGTATAGGCATCGAAGAAGCGATCGGGGAATTGCAGCGTCTCGGCATTGGCTTCGGTCCAGACGAGGCCGTCAATGCCGCGCTTGGCGGCGCGTTCCATGCCCACCTCGAGCATAGCCGGGTTGATGTCGGCAACCGTGATCGAGGCGCCCGATTTGGCCAGCCGGAACGCGATGTCCCCGGTGCCGCCCGCCATGTCGAGGATCGCCTCGCTCGCCCTTGGCTTCACCCGGCGGACGAAAATATCCTTCCACAGCCGGTGCGCGCCGGCGGACATGGCGTCGTTCATCAGATCATAGGAACCGGCAACGCTGGCGAACACGTCGCGCACGCGCGCGGTTTTTTCTTCGGGCGCGACATCGGCATAGCCGAACGAAACAGTCTCGGTCATGGCAAGCGTCCCTAGCCGGGCCTTGTGGCGGGAGCAAACCCATCCTAGCTCGGGCAGGATAATGCCGGAACTTCCTGAAGTCGAAACCACCGTTCGCGGCCTGGCGCCGGTATTGGAGGGGCAGCGCCTCGCGCTGGTCCAGCCGCGCCGCGCCGATCTGCGCGTGCCGTTTCCGCCTGATCTTGGCCAGCGGCTGACCGGCGCGCGCGTGACGGCACTTGGGCGCCGCGCCAAATATGGCCTGATCCACACCGATCGCGATGACACGATGATCTTTCATCTCGGCATGTCGGGGCGGTGGCGAGTCGACCCGCGCGAGCTTTTGACGCACGATCATCTGGTGCTGGTGACCGAGGTGGGGCGGCGCCTCGCGCTCAACGATCCCCGCCGCTTCGGCTTTGTCGAATTGGTCGAGCGCGGGTCGCTCGACGCTTATCCACCCTTTGCCGCGATGGGACCGGAGCCCTTGGGGCCCGCGCTCTCGGCTAGCTATCTCGCCCAGGCGCTCGCCGGACGAATCGCCCCCATCAAGGCGATGCTGCTCGATCAGCGAATCGTCGCGGGGCTGGGCAACATCTATGTTTGCGAAGCGCTGCATCTGGCGGGGATTGCCCCGGCCACGCCGGCGGGCACGATTACGGTGCGGCGCCTGAAGCGGCTGGTCGACGCCATTCGCGCGGTGCTGGCGGCCGCGATCGAGGCGGGGGGATCAACGCTGCGCGATTATGCGCGGCCCGATGGCGAGCTCGGCTATTTCGCCAAGCAATGGCGCGTTTACGGGCGCGAGGGCGAGCCTTGCACGTGCGGCGCCACGGTGCAGCGTCAGCTCGATTCGGGCCGGTCAACTTTCTGGTGTGCCCAATGCCAGCGTTGAGGCGGGAGACGGTTGACCAGCGGGGCTTTGCCGCGTAAGGAGCTGCGCTTTCACGGGACCGGCGGCGATGGTGCGGCTTGTCTCTGCATCACCAGCAAAGGTTTTGAGGACGGCATGGCGAACACGCCACAGGCGAAAAAGCGCATTCGGCGGAACGATCGCCGCGCGATCATCAACGGCAACCGCGTCGGGCGCATCCGCACTTTCGTGAAGAAGGTGGAAGCTGCGGTGGCGGCGGGCGACAAGGCGGCAGCGACCGAGGCATTGGCGGCGGTGCAGCCCGAACTGGCGCGCGGCGTTGCTAAGGGCGTCGTCCACAAGAACACGGCGTCGCGCAAATTCTCGCGCCTTACCAAGGCCGTGTCGGCACTCGCCTGACCACGCTATAAATGAAGCGATACAGCCCGTCGGGGATGCCCGGCGGGCTTTTTGGTGCTTGCTTTTCCGGGCGCTGCCACCGGGCCCGAAGGCGGTACCGTACCGGCTTTGCCAAACCCAAGCATTTCCGCCGATTCGCAGTTGTTTCAATTTAGTGACGAATTTATTATTATTTAGAATCAGCGAGTTATTTGGAGAATCGCGGTTTTCTGGCCGAAATCCGTGTCAATGACCAGTATTTCAGAATCTTTACATGCAGGCCTCTTGATCGACTCGATCAGGCGCTCATAATGACCCTCCACCGCAGCGGAGTCACCGCCGCGGCTCTTAAATCGAACTTCATCATCAGGCGGACGCGATTCCGGCTGGGGAGAACTTTTGTCGGGCAAAATGGGCGATTGCCCGGGTATGTGTGCGGGAGGGACGTGGGTGCGGACTGGGGCGGAAAAGACGCAAATCACAAGCGAACGACAGCGTGCCTGGGTGCGGGTGCGCGCGCATTTGCGCGAATCGGCGGGGGTGCGGCTGTTCGACCAATGGCTGAAGCCCTTGGCGCTTGATGACGATGCCAGCGACGATTCGGTGATTCGCCTGACGCTGCCCACCGCGTTCATGACCAATTGGGTCCGCAACAATTATGCGGAACGGCTGCTCCAGGAATTTCGCGCGTTGCTGCCCGATGTGCGGCAGGTGTCGATCGATACCGTGGCGGCGGGGCCCGTGCTGGCGACGCTGACGCCCGACGCCGCGCTGCCGGCCGCGTCGCCGGTTACCGCGCGTCCCGATACCGCATCGGCGCGGCCAGCCTTTGACCCGCGCTTCAGCTTTGACCGCTTTGTCGTCGACCCTTCAAACCGAGTCGCGTTCAATGCGGCGCGCGCGCTGGCCGAACCTGGCGTGCCGCGGTTCAGCCCGCTGTTTCTGCACAGCGGCACCGGCATGGGCAAAACCCATTTGATGCACGCGATCGGCAGCGCCTATCTCGCCGCCAACCCCCAGGCGACGGCGATTTACATGTCGGCCGAACGCTTCATGTTCGAATTCGTCACGGCGTTGCGCGCGCGCGATACCCATGGCTTCAAAGCGCGGCTGCGCTCTGCCGATCTGCTGATGATCGACGATCTGCAATTCATCGCGGGCAAGGATTCGACGCAGGAAGAGTTTTTCCACACGATCAATGAAGTGATGGCGGCGGGCAAGCGGCTGGTGGTGAGCGCGGATCGCTGCCCGCAAGCGCTGGATGGGATCGAGCCGCGCATCGTTGCTCGACTTGCCTCGGGCCTGGTGGCGGACATCAAGCCCGCTGACCTGACGCTGCGCCGCGCGGTGCTGACGCGCAAGCTTGCCGACATGCCGGGCGTTACAGTGCCCGACGATGTGCTTGATCTGATGGCGGCACGGATCACCACCAGCATCCGCGAGATAGAGGGCGCGCTCAATCGCCTGGTTGCCTATGCCGAATTGACGGGTGAGGCGATCGATCTCGCTTTTGCAACGACGACCCTGGGCGATACGCTGAGGGGCGCGCAAAAGCGGGTGACGATCGATGAAATCCAGCGCGCGGTGTCGGCCTATTTCGATATCAAGCCGATTGACCTTATCTCAGCCCGTCGCGCCCGCGCCGTCGCGCGGCCTCGCCAGATCGCAATGTATCTCGCCAAGCGGCTGACGACGCGTTCGTTGCCCGAAATCGGGCGCAAATTCGGCGGTCGCGATCACTCGACCGTGATCCACGCGGTCAAGCGGATCGAGGAATTGCGCCAGAGCGATCCTGAAATCGATGGTGCCGTGCGCGTGTTGCAGCGCGACCTGAAGGCGTGACTGATGCCGGGGCGAACCCGGCATCACGACAATGGATTGGCCATGGCGCGCTGATCGCGCCCCGATTTACGACTTCCGGGGCGGGATGGTGATCTTGACCGTTTCGCCCGAATTGCCGGGGAAGCCGGTAAACATCGCCTCAATCAGATTGGGGACGAGATGGGGCAGCTCGTCATCGGTCGACACGGCCTTGGCGGTGCCTTCAAAGACATTGTGGCCGTCTGCCTCGCTCTTGATCTGAAGGTCGAGCTCGCTGGTATAGACGGTATAGCTGCGGACATCGTCATACCGGTCGAAACCGAACGGATCGTAGAAGCCGAAATAATAGGGCCGATAGGCAAAGCCGCCGTAAAAGCGACCATAGGGGCCATAGGGATAGGGGCGCGGCCAGCTTTCAACCTTCTCACGGCCATGGTCGACCGAGTATTTCATCTGCACCACCAGGTCGGGCCGGGTGCCGGGCGCCGCCTGATGATAGCCTTTTTCGGTCAGCCGCCCCG
>JBOFDB010000173.1:0-1099 GCA_051646545.1 Sphingomonas sp. | reverse complement strand
CTGGTGGCTGGTCGCTCTTGCCGCTATAATATGCTTTATTTCAAGTTATTCTTTCGTTGCTATTGGACGACAAGCTCGCGATGCCAGAAATGGCCAGCGCTGGGGCTGGATCATGATTGCCGGCGCCGCGGCGGGCTTTGGTATTTGGTCGACCCATTTCGTCGCTATGCTGGCTTATGATGCCGGTGTTGTCGTCGGATACGACATCGAACTGACGATCCTGTCGCTCGCGGTGGCGATTGCCTTGACCGCGACAGGGCTGGCGGTGGCGCTGACCTGGACGTCGCGCTGGTCGGGGGCCGCCGGCGGCGCGCTGGTCGGCGGCGGTGTCGCCTGCATGCACTATCTCGGCATGTGGGCCATGCAATTGCCGGGGCAGATCACCTGGGCAGCCGACCTGGTCACCGCCTCGATCCTGCTCGGCGCGGCGCTTGCGGCGCTGGCTTTCATGGTCGCGCGCAGCCATCGCGGCGCCACCGGCGATCTCGCCGCGACGCTCCTGCTGACGCTGGCGATCTGCTCCCTGCATTTCACCGCCATGGGCGCGGTCACCGTCGTGCCCGATCCGGCACGCGACATTTCCGGCTCCTCCCTGGATCCCCAGACCATGGCCTATGCCGTCGCGCTCGCGGCGATCGGCGTCATCGGCGGCGCGCTGGTGGTGGCCTTGATCGCCCGCCACGCCCTGGCCGAACGGCATGCGAGCGAGCGCCGGTTCAGCCTGCTCGTCCATGGCGTCTCCGACTACGCCATCTATATGCTCGACCGCGGCGGCTGCGTCGCCAACTGGAATGCCGGCGCCGAACGGGCCAAGGGCTATTCGGCGGACGAAATCGTCGGCCAGCATTTCTCCTGCTTCTACAGCGAGGCCGAGCGTGCCGCGGGCGCACCGGAAAAGGCCCTGGCGACGGCGCTCGCCGAAGGCCGGTTCGAGGCCGAAGGCTGGCGGTTCCGCAAGGACGGCACCGGCTTCTGGGCCCATGTCGTGATCGACGCGATCCGTGATGACAACGGCGATTTCATCGGCTTTGCCAAGATCACCCGCGACTGCACGCGGCAGAAGGCCGATGCCGACCGGATCCGCGAGGTCAGCCGCACG